>NZ_CAJPGZ010000014.1:0-250629 GCF_905339865.1 Burkholderia sp. BCC1993
ACCGGGGTTCAACTTCGTGTGCGCCGGGGCTCCTACCACCCGCCCTCAACCGCACCGCTTCCCTTCTTCCTCCGCGCCGTGTTTCCGTTAGCGTGAAAGAGGCGTGATTCTAAGCACCTGCCCTCATCTCCGCAACCCCTTTGTGAAAATATTTTGAAAAAGCCCCCGTGCGCTGCCGCGCACGGGGGCTTGGGGTTCGATGGACCACGTGCCGCCGGCGACCTTGAAGCGGCCGGCAGTCCGTCGTTCTATATATATATATATATATATGGCGAGTTTACTTGCCGCCAGCCGCAGCCTGCAGCCGCTCCACCGGCACCGCGTCGGCCATCGCCGTGTAACCGGCGTCGCTCGGGTGAATGCCGTCGCCGCTGTCGTAGCGGCGCTGCAGCACACTCGGGCGCGCCGGATCGCGCAGTACCGCGTCGAAGTCGACCACACCATCGAACCCGCCGCCGCTTCGGATCCACCGGTTCACCTCGAGCCGGATCGCCTCGCGCCCGGCCGGCAACGCCGCGGGCGTGAGCGTCGCACCGAAGATCTTCACCCCCTGGCGGTGTGCAGCCTCGATCAACCGGCGATAGCCGTCGATCAACGACGCCGCCGTGACCTGCGTATGCGGGTTGTCGCAATCGAGCCCCGCGCGCGGCGGCATCGCCGCAAAGTTGATGTCATTGATACCGATCAGCACGATCGCCGCCTTCACCCCCGCGCGCGACAGCGCATCCCGCTCGAACCGCGACGCCAGCGACGTGCCGTAGCACGCCGAATCGCTCAGCAGACGGTTGCCGCTGATCCCGAGATTCACGACGCCCAGCGAATTCGAACCTGCCGCGGACAGCCGGCGCGCCAGCGCGTCGGGCCAGCGACGGTTGCGGTTCAGGCTCGAGCGCAGCCCGTCGGTGATCGAGTCCCCGATCGCGGCGACACTCGCCTGCGCGGCCCCTGCCTCGACGGCCAGCTCGGTCACCCACGCATACTGGGTAAAGCGCGCACGGAATGCACCGCCGCCCGGATCGTTCACGTGATCACCCGGCGCCGATACGTAATTGAGCTGGTTCGACACGCGGTGCCACACGGTCATCCGCTGGTTCGTCCCCATCCGCAGACTGATCGCATACGGCTGCCCGGCCGTCACGTCGATCGCCACCGCGTCGCTTTCGAGTTCCTGGCCCGGCGCGAGCGTCACCGACGCCTTGCCGCCGAAGCGCACGGCAGCACTCGCCCCGTCGGCAAGCGCCGCGCCGTCACCCGCGCGCGCAAGACCGGCGCCCTCGATCACCAGCGGCGCGCGACCGTACGCATTGCTCACGCGAATCCGCGCGGCATGCCCCGACACCGTCGGGTAGACGATCTGCCGGACGGTCCGTCCGCCCACGTCGGGCGCGCGATAGAGCGGCGGCGGCGCAGCCAGGTCGGGAATCGGCTGCAATGCGGTCGCCCACGCGGCGACCCACCCGGCCGGTGCGGCCGAGGCCGCAAGCGGTGACAGGAAAACGGACGCGCCCAGCACGGTCGCGACGAAACTGCTTCGAAATGACATCGGCGAAATCCTTATCGGAAAGCGGGCATTGTGCCGCAGAAGCCGCCCGTCTCACGCGCCGGCACGCCTTCCTGCCTGGCGATCGCGCCCCGACGCCCCACGTTTACCCGAGTCTCGCCGCAAATCCGTGAGAAATTTATTAACCGACCGGTCGGTTGGTTTATACTTCGCACACATTCAACCGGACGAGATCCTCCGCCATGTACACGCAATCCCTCGACATCCCCGGCAACGTCGCATCGCTCGACGCCGCAGCCGAGTCGCCCGAGCAGGCGCGGTTCGACGCGGTCATGGCCGCGGACGGCAAGATCGAACCGCAGGACTGGATGCCCGACGCCTATCGCAAGACGCTGGTGCGCCAGATCTCGCAGCACGCGCACTCGGAAGTCGTCGGCATGCTGCCGGAAGGCAACTGGGTCTCGCGCGCGCCGAGCCTGAAGCGCAAGGCGATCCTGCTCGCGAAGGTGCAGGACGAAGCCGGTCACGGCCTCTATCTGTATAGCGCGGCGGAAACGCTCGGCGTCTCGCGCGATTCGCTGATCGACGCGCTCCACGCCGGCAAGGCGAAATACTCGAGCATCTTCAACTACCCAACGCCGACCTGGGCCGACGTCGGCGTGATCGGCTGGCTCGTCGACGGCGCCGCGATCATGAACCAGATCCCGCTGTGCCGCTGCACGTACGGCCCGTACGCGCGCGCGATGATCCGCGTGTGCAAGGAAGAGTCGTTCCACCAGCGCCAGGGCTTCGATGCGCTGCTGTCGATGATGAAGGGCACCGACGCGCAGCGTGCGATGGTCCAGCAGGCGGTGAACCGCTGGTGGTGGCCGGTGCTGATGATGTTCGGCCCGAGCGACGCCGATTCGGTCCACAGCAACCAGTCCGCGAAATGGGGCATCAAGCGGATCACGAACGACGACCTGCGGCAGAAGTTCGTCGACGCCACGGTCGACCAGGCGAAGGTGCTCGGCGTGACGCTGCCCGACCCCGACCTGAAATGGAATGAGGCGCGCGGCCACCACGACTACGGCGCGATCGACTGGGACGAATTCTGGCGCGTCGTCAACGGCGACGGCCCGTGCAACAAGGAACGCCTCGCAACCCGCGTGAAAGCGCACGACGACGGCGCATGGGTGCGCGAAGCCGCGCTCGCGCACGAGGCGAAGCGCCGCGCCCGCGCCGAACAGCACGCCGCCTGAGCGGCAACCATCGAATACAGGATTCAGGAGAGAGTGATGAACAAGGAATGGCCGATCTGGGAAGTGTTCGTGCGCAGCAAGCAGGGCCTCGACCACAAGCATTGCGGCAGCCTGCACGCGGCCGACGCGTCGATGGCGCTGCGCATGGCGCGCGACGTCTACACGCGCCGCCAGGAAGGCGTGAGCATCTGGGTGGTGCCGTCGTCGGCGATCACCGCGTCGGATCCGGCCGAGAAGGCCGAGCTGTTCGAACCGGCCGGCGACAAGATCTACCGTCACCCGACGTTCTACACGCTGCCCGACGAAGTCAACCACATGTAACGCCCGCGCCATGACGATCACGCCCGAACACCTCTCCTACGTGCTGCGCCTCGCGGACAACGCGCTGATCCTCGGTCAGCGCAACGCCGAATGGTGCGGCCACGGCCCGATCCTCGAGGAAGACATCGCGCTCACCAACATGAGCCTCGACCTCATCGGCCAGGCCCGCATGCTGTATACGCACGCAGCCGAACTCGAGCGCCAGCTGAACGGCGCGGCGAAGACGGAAAACGATTACGCGTACTTCCGCACCGAGCGCGAGTTCGCGAACTTCACGCTCGCCGAGCTGCCGCACTACGGCCCGATCGCCGGCACCGCGCACGCCGACAAGGACTACGCGGTGACGATCGTGCGCAACTTCCTCTACGCGACGCTGATGCTGCACGTGTGGACCGCGCTCGAAACGTCGACGGACGCGCAACTGGCCGCGATCGCCGCGAAATCGGTGAAGGAGACCCGCTATCACGTGCAGCACGCGCGCGAATGGCTGGTGCGCCTCGGCGACGGCACCGACGAGTCGCATCGCCGCGCGCAGGCCGCGCTCGACTACCTGATTCCGTACACGCGCGAATGCTTCGCGGCCGACGCGATCGACGACGCGGTCTGCGCATCGGGCATCGGCCCGGCACCGGCCGCACTCGAAGCCGCATGGCGCGCGGACGTGGACGAAGCGCTCGCGGAAGCGACGCTCACCCTGCCGGCGCCCGTGCAGCACGTGACGACCGGCAAGCAGGGCGAGCACTCGGAGCACATGGGCTACCTGCTCGCGGAAATGCAGAGCCTCGCGCGCCAGCACCCCGGCGCGACCTGGTAACCCGCCGCCCCAACGGAGCCCGACGATGTCCGTCCAGACCGCCGCCCCCGCCGACCCGACACCCGCCGCGCACCACAGCGATCCGTTGCTCACGCGCGCGTGGGACGTGCTCGAAGCCGTGCCCGATCCCGAGATTCCGGTCGTGTCGATCCGCGAGCTCGGCATCCTGCGCGACGTCCGTCGCGCGGACGACGGCCAGCTCGAAGTCGTGATCACGCCGACCTACTCCGGCTGCCCGGCGATGTCGCAGATCGCCGAGGACATCGCCGCGGCAATGCAGGCCGCCGACCTGCCGCCGCACCGGATCGAGACGGTGCTCGCCCCCGCGTGGACGACCGACTGGATCACGCAGGAAGCGCGCGACAAGCTGCGCGCGTACGGCATCGCGCCGCCCGTCGGCCAGTGCGGCAGCGCCGCGCCGCGGGAAAACGTCGTGCGCTTCGTGCCGCGTCCCGTCGCGGCGCCCGTGTGCCCGCGCTGCGGGTCCGCCCGCACCGAGCGTCTCGCGCAATTCGCTTCCACGGCCTGCAAGGCGCTGTATCGCTGCGTCGACTGCCGCGAACCCTTCGACTACTTCAAACCTTACTGAAATGAAACAGCCCCCACGCTCTCTTCATTCGCTGCCCCCCGAGGGGGCCGACGCCCCCCTTGGGGCGGCCCGGCGGGGGTCGTCGACCCCGCAATTTCACCCGCTGCGTATCCGCGACGTGCGGCCCGAGACCGCCGACGCCGTTACCGTCTCCTTCGACGTGCCGCCCGAGCTGCGCGACGCGTACCGCTTCACGCAGGGCCAGTTCGTCACGCTGAAGACCCACATCGACGGCGAGGAAACGCGCCGGTCGTACTCGATCTGCGTCGGCACGACCGACTACGACCGCGACGGCGAACTGCGCATCGGCATCAAGCGCGTGCGCGGCGGCCGTTTCTCGAACTTCGCGTTCGACACGCTGCAGCCGGGTCACACGATCGACGTGATGACACCGGACGGCCGCTTCTTCACGCATCTGAACGCGGACCACGGCAAGCAGTACGTCGCATTCTCCGGCGGGTCGGGCATCACGCCGGTGCTCGCGATCGTGAAGACGACGCTCGAACTCGAACCGCGCAGCACGTTCACGTTGATCTACGGCAACCGCAGCGTCGACGCGATCATGTTCGCGGAGGAACTCGAGGACCTGAAGAACCGCTACATGAGCCGCTTCGTCCTGTACCACGTGCTGTCGGACGACCAGCAGGACGTCGAGCTGTTCAACGGTGTGCTCGACCAGGCGAAATGCGCGGAATTCCTCGCGACGCTGACGCCGGCCGACGCAATCGACGAAGCGTTCATCTGCGGCCCGGCGCCGATGATGGACGCGGCCGAAGCCGCGCTGAAGGCAGCCGGCGTGCCGCCGGCGAAAGTGCACGTCGAACGCTTCGGCACGCCGCTGCCGCAGGCGGGCGCGCCCGTCGTCGAGATCACCGACCAGACGCCGGCCGCCGACCTCGAAATCGTGCTCGACGGCAAGAAACGCAAGCTGCGCCTGCCGTACGAAGGCGTGAGCCTGCTCGACGTCGGCCTGCGCGCGGGCCTCGCGCTGCCGTACGCGTGCAAGGGCGGCGTGTGCTGCACGTGCCGGGCGAAGGTGGTCGAAGGCGAGGTCCGGATGGAGAAGAACTACACGCTCGAGGAACACGAAGTGAAGGACGGCTTCGTGCTCACGTGCCAATGCCACCCGATCAGCGACAAGGTCGTCGTCAGCTTCGACGAGCGTTGAGCGACGTCGCGCCGGCGCGGCGCGACGGTTTCTCGTCGTCACACATCTCGCTTACACTAGGGGCCGCCGGCCGGCTGGACGTCTTCACGTCCGCCCGGCCGGCGGTTTTCTTTTGTTGACGACAGACCGATGAGTACCATTCACGTGATTCAGGGCGGCACCGCCGCCGCGTCGCTGCGCGAGGCCCTCGCGCAAGCCGGACGCGACGAGCGCGTCGTCGGATTGCTCGACGATCTCGCGGTCGGTCCGCTGAAGGGCGCCGACGAGACGCCCGACACGCGCGCCGCCTTCTGGCAGCGCGTGCTCGGCGACCCGATTCCCGACTGGAACGCGGAAATCGAAGGCGAATTCGCCCGCCTCGACCAGCTCGCGATGGAGACGGGCCAGGTGGTCGTCTGGCACGCGCCGAGCGTCGGCGACAAGCTGCTGCTGCGCCGCGTCGCCTATCACCTGCGCAACGTGCCGCAGCGCCTGAACGAGGTGCGACTGTCGGCCGCCGATCTCGACGCTCCCGAGCGCGCCGCGCTGACCCGCACCGACCAGGCCTGTTCGACCGGGATGTTCTCGCCGGCGGCGCTCGCGCGCAAACGGCCGGTGGCCGCACCGATCTCGGTGCTGCGCATCGGCCGCCTCGCACTCGAATGGCAGGAGGCGAAGCACCTGAATGCCGAGTTGCGCTACTGGGTCAGCAATACCATCAAGAGCGGCCAATACGCGGACCTCGACGCGCTGATCGTCGCGCACGCGGAAACCGGCTGGCTGCCCGCGCGACGCGTCGTCGGCGGCATCATGGCCGGCGCCGACCGCGGCGGGCTGTTCGTCAGCGACTCGATCGCCTGGTGGCGCTGCCGCGAACTCGCGGCAGCCGGCCGGCTCGAGCTGCAGGACGACGCGCCGGCCGCCCTTTCTTCCACGCAGGTGCGCGCGCCAGCCGCGCCTCGCTAACGCTACTCTTTCGCATTCGACCATGGCCCGTACCCGAGCGCCCGACCACGAATCCCAGCGCGAGCAGATCCTCGATCTCGCCGCCGAGAAATTCGCGCAGACGAGCTACCCGAGCACGTCGATGTCCGATCTCGCGACCGCGAGCGGCACGTCGAAGGCACGTCTCTATCACTATTACGAGAGCAAGGAAGCGATCCTGTTCGACCTGCTCGACCGCTACACGAAGCGGTTGATGCTGATCATCGCCGAGGTCGAAGGCGCGAGCCAGCGGCGCAGCCTCAGCGAGCGCGACGCGTTCGCCGAGCTGGTGCGCGCGTTCCTCGCCGAGTACGAGACGTCGCACAGCCGCCATGTCGCGCTGCTCAACGACGTGAAGTATCTCGAGGACGCTCAGCGCGAAATCGTGCTCGACCGCCAGCGCGACATCGTCGCGGCATTCGCGCGCCAGCTCGCGCGCGCCTATCCGGACCGGATCTCGAAGGAAAACCAGACGTCGGTCACGATGATGGTGTTCGGGATGATCAACTGGACGTTCACGTGGCTCAAGCCGGGCGGCCGCCTCGGCTACCGCGACTTCGCCGAGCAGGTGATCGACCTGATGGACCACGGGCTGTCGTCCGGCGCGTGATTGCCGCGCGGCAGCATGCGTTGCGCGGCGGGCACACTGCGACAGGCCGCTGCGCATTTCATGTGATGAATTTTAAATTCCTTATAAATCAAATAGATATCAAATTAACTAAGCGGATTTAGAATTTCCCCTCGGCACAAATAACGTCAAATACGGGTTTTCCCCAACCCGCTCGGGTAAAATGCTGTTGCATTGCACAAGCTGCTTGTGCGGCTACAGACTGAGGAACCCACGATGAACACGCAACTCAACCGCCGTGCCGATGCAGTCGGCCACGCCGGTACTGCGCCGGTTCTCGTCAGGGAACTGGCTTCCAAAGACCGTGAGCGAATGCTCACCCACTTTCTCTCGCTCAACGAAGAGGACCGCCTGCTGCGCTTCGGCCAGATGGTGCCCGACCACGTGATCGAGAACTATGTCCGTACGATCGACTTCGGTCGCGACACGGTGTTCGGCGTGTTCGACCATGCGCTCGAACTGATCGGCGTCGGCCACCTGGCGTACCTGCCCGCCGAGGGCGACAAGCGCACGGCCGAATTCGGCGTGTCGGTGCTCGAAAGCGCCCGCGGCCGCGGCGTCGGCTCGAAGCTGTTCGAGCGCGCGGCGATCCGCAGCCGCAACACCCGCGTGACGATGCTGTACATGCATTGCCTGTCGCGCAACGCGACGATGATGCACATCGCGAAGAAATCCGGGATGCGGATCGAATACGCGTACGGCGAAGCCGATGCGTACCTGTCGCTGCCGCCGGCCGACCACTCGACGATCGTCGCCGAGATGCTGCAGGAACAGGCCGCGGTGTTCGACTATGCGCTCAAGCGCCAGGCGCACCGCACGTCGAAGTTCATCGAATCGTTGATGCCCGCCGCGCTGACGGCGTAACATCGGCCGACCGGGCTGCCCTGCGGGGCGCCCGGCCTTCCCTTCCTTCTCGCCTTCCCTGCGCCGCGCGCTAGCGCACCGAGCGGATCGGCAACGCCGTCGTCTCCTTGAAGCACTCGAGCGAGAAGCTCGTCTTCACGTCGATCACCGACGGATGGTGCAGCAAGTGCTCCTGCACGAAGCGGGAGAAGTGCGCCATGTCCTCGACCTGCACGCGAAGCAGGTAATCCATGTCGCCCGTCATCGCATGACACGCGACCACTTCCGGCCAGGTCTGCACGGCCGCGCGGAACAGTTCCGCGTGGGTCGCACCCGCGCGCGCCGACGTCTCGTCGGCACGGACCGGCGCCAGGCCACCACGCTTCTCGAGCCGCACGCTCACGTACGCCAGCAGGTCGAGCCCGAGCTTCTGCGGATCGAGCAGCGCGACGTAGCCGGTGATCACGCCGATCTCCTCGAGCCGCCGGATCCGCCGCAGGCACGGGCTCGGCGACAGGTTCACGCGCTCGGCGATCTCCTGGTTCGACAGGCGGCCGTTCTCCTGAAGAATCGCGAGAATCCGCCGGTCGATGGCATCCAATTCGGCTTGCGCCATTTTCTGCCCTCCGTTGATTATTTCTAGACTGGAAATTGCGCCATCGTAGGCAGGGACGATTAAGTTCGCAAGTTTTCGCTCGCGCCCGCCCGCTACACTTTGTCGCACGTACCGATTCGTTGCGCACGCCGACACGTGCGCCGCGTTCGACATCGAACCGGGCCGCGCACGCGCACGTCGCGCCGGCCGATCGCCCCGCACAGGAGACACGACATGCAGATCCCCAACTGGGACAACCCCGTCGGCACCGACGGCTTCGAATTCATCGAATACACCGCCCCGGATCCGAAAGCGCTCGGACAACTGTTCGAACGGATGGGTTTCACCGCGATCGCCCGCCATCGTCACAAGGACGTGACGGTCTACCGCCAGGGCGACATCAACTTCATCATCAACGCCGAGCCCGATTCGTTCGCGCAGCGCTTCGCGCGCCTGCACGGCCCGTCGATCTGCGCGATCGCGTTCCGCGTGCAGGACGCCGCGAAGGCTTATCAGCACGCGCTCGAACTCGGCGCGTGGGGCTTCGACAACAAGACGGGCCCGATGGAGCTGAACATCCCGGCGATCAAGGGCATCGGCGATTCGCTGATCTATTTCGTCGACCGCTGGCGCGGCAAGAACGGCGCGCAGCCGGGCGCGATCGGCGACATCAGCATCTATGACGTCGACTTCGAACCGATCGCCGGCGCAAACCCGAACCCGGTCGGCCACGGCCTCACCTACATCGACCACCTGACGCACAACGTGCATCGCGGCCGCATGCAGGAATGGGCCGAGTTCTACGAGCGCCTGTTCAACTTCCGCGAAGTGCGCTATTTCGACATCGAAGGCAAGGTGACGGGCGTGAAGTCGAAGGCGATGACATCGCCGTGCGGCAAGATCCGGATTCCGATCAACGAGGAAGGCTCGGACACGGCCGGCCAGATCCAGGAATACCTCGACGCCTATCACGGCGAAGGCATCCAGCACATCGCGCTCGGCACGAACGACATCTACGGCGCGGTCGACGGCCTGCGCGGCAAGGAAGTGAAGCTGCTCGACACGATCGACACGTATTACGAGCTGGTCGACCGCCGCGTGCCGAACCACGGCGAATCGCTGGACGAGCTGAAGAAGCGCAAGATCCTGATCGACGGCGCCCGCGACGACCTGCTGCTGCAGATCTTCACCGAGAACCAGATCGGCCCGATCTTCTTCGAGATCATCCAGCGCAAGGGCAACCAGGGCTTCGGCGAAGGCAACTTCAAGGCGCTGTTCGAATCGATCGAGCTCGACCAGATCCGCCGCGGCGTGGTCCAGGACAAGGCCTGACGCAGAAGGCCGCGCGGCACCCGGCTGGCCCGGGCGTCCGCGCGTACATCGCCGGCACAAAGAAAAAGGGCGGGAATCCTGCGATTCCCGCCCTTTCGTCGTCCCGGCGCGGCCCGGCGGCCGCGCGAACGGATCAACGCACGTTCGCCTTCGACACGACGGCACGCGCGGCCGCCGGCTGTGCGTCGGCATCCTGCACCGGCGCGATCTGACGCATCTGCGCGCCGGCTGCCGCCAGTGCGCTCGCGCCGCGCGCGTGCACCGGGCCGGTCATCGCGAAGAACGCGGCGGACACGATCAGGAAACTCTGGATATGACGTGTGTTCATTGCACCTCCTGTAAAACTGCCGGCGCCTCCCCGGTTGCGTCGAAGCGAGCCGACGCGACCGGGCACCTCCGGCAGGCCGACAAGATTAACGGCATTTGTACGATGATGGGCGTGGCTTTACATGCCTTTACATGATGTAACGCATCGTCGCGCCATTTCGTCGGCGTGCCGCGGCACGCCGGCCGGTGGTCGGCGGGTTTATACCAGTGCTACCATCAGCTAAAACCGGCCAATATGCCGGCCACTGCTGACACGTCCACAAGACGTCGACGCAATCGAAGCTTTGGTGATCCCAAACTGGGTGGAGGAGACTGTTAATGAATGCCCCGCTAGACGCAGGCCAACGCGCGTCGCTTGAAGCCGCGCTGAAGTCCGTCACGCTTGACGACAAATACACGCTCGAACGCGGCCGCGCGTACATGAGCGGCATCCAGGCGCTCGTGCGCCTGCCGATGCTCCAGCAGGAACGCGACCGCGCCGCCGGCCTCAATACGGCCGGCTTCATTTCCGGCTACCGCGGCTCGCCGCTCGGCGGCCTCGATCTGTCGCTCTGGAAAGCCAAGCAGCACCTGGCGGCCCACCAGATCGTCTTTCAGCCCGGCCTCAACGAAGATCTCGCCGCCACCGCCGTGTGGGGCTCGCAGCAGGTCAACCTGTACCCCGGCGCGAAGCACGACGGCGTGTTCGGCATGTGGTACGGCAAGGGCCCGGGCGTCGACCGCACCGGCGACGTCTTCAAGCACGCGAACTCGGCCGGCTCGTCGCAGCACGGCGGCGTGCTCGTGCTCGCCGGCGACGACCACGCAGCGAAATCGTCGACGCTCGCGCACCAGTCCGAACACATCTTCAAGGCCTGCGGGCTGCCGGTGCTGTTCCCGTCGAACGTGCAGGAATATCTCGACTTCGGCCTGCACGGCTGGGCGATGAGCCGCTACTCGGGCCTGTGGGTCGCGCTCAAGTGCGTGACGGACGTGGTCGAATCGTCGGCGTCGGTCGACATCGACCCGCATCGCACCGAAATCGTGCTGCCGACCGACTTCATCGTGCCGGAAGGCGGCCTGAACATCCGCTGGCCGGACCCGCCGCTCGTGCAGGAAGCACGGCTGCTCGACTACAAGTGGTACGCGGCGCTCGCCTATGTGCGCGCGAACAAGCTCGACCGGATCGAGATCGACTCGCCGAATGCGCGCTTCGGGATCATGACGGGCGGCAAGGCGTACCTCGACGTGCGCCAGGCGCTGACGGATCTCGGCCTCGACGACGAAACCTGCGCGCGGATCGGCATCCGGCTCTACAAGGTCGGCTGCGTGTGGCCGCTCGAAGCGCAGGGCGCGCAGGCGTTCGCGCGCGGCCTCGACGAAATCCTCGTTGTCGAGGAAAAGCGCCAGATCCTCGAATACGCGATCAAGGAAGAGTTGTACAACTGGCCCGATGCGCAGCGCCCGCGCGTGTTCGGCAAGTTCGACGAGAAGGACGGCGCCGGCGGCGAATGGTCGGTGCCGATGGGCAACTGGCTGCTGCCCGCGCACTACGAGCTGTCGCCCGCGATCATCGCGAAGGCGATCGCGACGCGTCTCGAGAAGTTCGAGCTGCCGTCCGACGTGCGCGCGCGCATCGCCGCACGGCTCGCGGTGATCAACGCGAAGGAAATGGCGCTCGCGAAGCCGCACGTGCAGACCGAGCGCAAGCCGTGGTTCTGCTCGGGCTGCCCGCACAACACGTCGACCAACGTGCCGGAGGGCTCGCGCGCGATCGCCGGGATCGGCTGCCACTACATGACGGTGTGGATGGACCGCAGCACGAGCACCTTCAGCCAGATGGGCGGCGAAGGCGTGCCGTGGATCGGCCAGGCGCCGTTCACGGACGAGAAGCACGTGTTCGCGAACCTCGGCGACGGCACCTATTTCCACTCGGGCCTGCTGGCGGTGCGCGCGGCGATCTCGTCGAAGGCGAACATCACCTACAAGATCCTCTACAACGATGCCGTGGCGATGACGGGCGGCCAGCCGGTCGACGGCGTGCTGACGGTGCCGCAGATCACGCACCAGCTCGCGTCGGAAGGCGCGAAGAAGATCGTGATCGTCACCGACGAGCCGGAGAAGTACGACAGCCAGAAAGCCCTGCTCGCACCGGGCGTGACGATTCATCACCGCGACCAGCTCGACGACGTGCAGCGCGAGCTGCGCGAGATCGAAGGCACGACGATCCTGATCTACGACCAGACCTGCGCGACCGAGAAGCGCCGCCGCCGCAAGCGCGGCACGTATCCGGATCCGGCGAAGCGCGTCGTGATCAACGACGCTGTGTGCGAAGGCTGCGGCGACTGCTCGGTGCAGTCGAACTGCCTGTCGGTCGAGCCGCTCGAAACGGAATTCGGCACGAAGCGCCAGATCAACCAGTCGAGCTGCAACAAGGACTTCTCGTGCGTGAAGGGCTTCTGCCCGAGCTTCGTCACGGTCGAAGGCGGCCAGCTGAAGAAGCCGAAGGCCGTGTCGGTCGACGGCGGCGCGCTGCCGCCGATTCCGGAGCCGACGCTGCCGGCGATCGACCGTGCGTACGGCGTGCTCGTCACGGGCGTCGGCGGCACGGGCGTCGTCACGATCGGCGCGCTGCTCGGGATGGCCGCGCACCTGGAGAACAAGGGCGTGACCGTACTCGACGTCACGGGCCTCGCGCAGAAGGGCGGCGCCGTGATGAGCCACGTGCAGATCTCGCACGCGCCGACCGACATCCACGCGACGCGGATCGCGATGGGCGAAGCCGACCTCGTGATCGGCTGCGACGCGATCGTCACGGCCGGCGACGAATGCACGTCGCGGATGCGGCACGACACGACGCGCGTGGTCGTCAACAGCGCGCAGACGCCGACGGCCGAGTTCATCAAGAACCCGAACTGGGCGTTCCCGGGCCTGTCCGCGGAGAACGACATCCGCGCGGCGGCCGGCGAAGCCGTCGATTTCATCGACGCGAACCGCTTCGCGGTCGCGCTGCTCGGCGACGCGATCTACACGAACCCGTTCGTGCTCGGCTACGCGTGGCAGAAAGGCTGGCTGCCGCTCACGCTCGCGTCGCTCGAACGCGCGATCGAGCTGAACGCGGTGTCGGTCGAGAAGAACCGCGCGGCGTTCGACTGGGGCCGCCGCGCCGCGCACGACCTCGCGAGCGTGAAGCAGGCCGCGGCCGGCGATGCACGCCACGCGCAGGGCGCCACGGTGATCGCGCTGCACACGAAGAAGGCGGTCGACGCATTGATCGCGAAGCGCGTGGACTTCCTCACCGCGTACCAGAATGCCGCGTACGCGTCGCGCTATGCGGCCTTCGTCGACACGGTGCGGGCGGCCGAACGCGCGCTGGCGGACGGCGACGCCGTGCAGGAGCCGCTGACCGAAGCGGTCGCGCGCAACCTGTTCAAGCTGATGGCGTACAAGGACGAGTACGAGGTCGCGCGGCTGCAATCCGATCCCGCGTTCCTCGCGCGCCTGACCGCGCAGTTCGAAGGCGACTGGAAACTGAAGTTCCACCTCGCGCCGCCGCTGTTCGCGAAGACGGACGCACACGGCCATCTCGTGAAGAAGGCGTACGGCCCGTGGATGCTGTCGGCGTTCCGGCTGCTCGCGAAGGCGAAGTTCCTGCGCGGCACCGGGCTCGACCCGTTCGGCCGCACCGCGGAGCGCCGCACCGAGCGCGCGCTGATCGGCGAGTACAAAGCGCTGATCGGCGAAGTGCTCGGCAAGCTGAACGCGGCCAACCGCCCGCTCGCGCTCGAGCTCGCGGCGCTGCCGGACGGCATTCGCGGCTACGGCCACGTGAAGGAGAACAACCTGCGCGCGGTACGCCAGAAGTGGGACACGCTGCTCGCGAAGTGGCGTTCGCCGGCGGGCGGCCAGTCGCATCAGCAGGTCGCGTAACGGTGCGTGGCGGGCGTTCGCGGTCGGGGCGCCCGCCGCCGTCCTGCCGGCGGCTGGTTCAAGAAGAAACGCATGAAAAAAACGCCACGGAACGCAGGTTCCGTGGCGTTTTTCATTGCGCCGCGCGCGATGCGCAGCGCACGCGGGCACGAACTTACTTCGTGTTCGCGTTCGCGGCGGCCACTGCCGTCATGTTGATGATCCGGCGCACGGTCGCGGCCGGCGTCAGGATGTGGACCGGCTTCGCCGCGCCGAGCAGGAACGGGCCGACCGTCACGCCTTCGCCGCCGACCATCTTCAGCAGGTTGTACGCGATGTTCGCCGCTTCGACGTTCGGCATGATCAGCAGGTTCGCTTCGCCCGACAGCGTCGTGCCCGGGAACGCGGCCTTGCGGACCGCTTCCGACAGCGCCGCGTCACCGTGCATTTCGCCGTCGACTTCGAGGTTCGGCGCACGCTCGCTGATCAGCTTGCGGGCCTCGGCCATGCGGCGCGACGACGCCGACGGCGCACTGCCGAAGTTCGAGTTCGACAGCAGCGCGGCCTTCGGCGCAATGCCGAAACGCTCGATCTCGGCGGCCGCCTGGATCGTCATGTCGGCGAGCTGTTCCGCGCTCGGCACTTCGTTCACGTACGTGTCGCACAGGAACAGGTTGCGGCCCGGCAGCATCAGCAGGTTCATCGCCGCGTAGTGCTCGGCGCCCTGCGCACGGCCCAGCACCTGCTCGATGAACTTCAGGTGCGTGTGGTACGTGTCGATCATCCCGCAGATCATGCCGTCCGCGTCGCCCAGGTGCACGAGCATCGCGCCGATCAGCGTGTTGAACTTGCGCAGCGCGGCCTTCGCGACTTCCGGCGTGACGCCGTCACGTGCGCCGATCTCGTGGTATGCCTGCCAGTAGCGGTGGTAGCGCGTGTCGTCTTCCGGATTCACGATCTCGAAGTCGACGCCGGCCTTCAGCTTCGAGCCGATCTTCTGCAAGCGCATCTCGACGACCGACGGACGGCCGACGATGATCGGCTTCGCGATCTTTTCCTGCAGCACGAACTGCGCGGCGCGCAGCACGCGCTCGTCCTCGCCCTCGGCGAACACGATGCGCGCCTGCTTCGTCTTCGCGGTCGCGAACACCGGGCGCATCACCATGCCGGTGCGGTAGACGGTCGCGCCGAGTTGCTCGCGGTATGCGTCCATGTCCTGGATCGGACGCGTGGCGACGCCCGAATCCATCGCGGCTTGCGCGACGGCCGGCGCGATCTTGATGATCAGGCGCGGATCGAACGGCTTCGGAATCAGGTAGTCCGGCCCGAACTCGAGCGAGTGGCCTTCATATGCCTTCGCGACTTCCTCGCTCTGGTCGGTTTCCTGGGCCAGCTCGGCGATCGCGCGCACGCACGCGAGCTTCATTTCTTCCGTGATCGTCGTCGCGCCGACGTCGAGCGCGCCGCGGAAGATGAACGGGAAGCACAGCACGTTGTTGACCTGGTTCGGGTAGTCCGAACGGCCGGTCGCGACGATCGCGTCCGGACGCACGGCCTTCGCGTCTTCCGGGCGGATTTCCGGTTCCGGGTTCGCGAGCGCCAGGATCAGCGGGCGGTCGCCCATCGTCTTGACCATGTCCTGCTTCAGCACGCCCGCGCTCGAGCAGCCGAGGAACACGTCCGCGCCGACGATCGCGTCGGCGAGCGTGCGGGCGTCGGTGGTCGCCGCATAGCGCTGCTTCGACGGATCGAGGTTGCCGCGGCCTTCGTAGATCACGCCCTTCGAATCGGCGACGAGGATGTTCGACTTCGTCAGGCCGAGGTTCACCAGCAGGTCCAGACACGCGATCGCTGCCGCGCCCGCGCCGGAACACACGAGCTTCACTTCGGACAGCTTCTTGCCGACCACCTTCAGGCCGTTCAGGATCGCGGCCGACGCGATGATCGCGGTGCCGTGCTGGTCGTCGTGGAAGACGGGGATCTTCATGCGCTCGCGCAGCTTCTGCTCGATGTAGAAGCATTCCGGCGCCTTGATGTCCTCGAGGTTGATGCCGCCGAGCGTCGGCTCAAGCATCGCGATCGCCTCGACGAGCTTGTCGGGGTCGGACTCCGACAGTTCGATGTCGAACACGTCGATGCCCGCGAATTTCTTGAACAGGCAGCCCTTGCCTTCCATCACCGGCTTCGCAGCCAGCGGGCCGATGTTGCCGAGGCCCAGCACAGCCGTGCCGTTCGTGATGACGCCGACGAGGTTGCCGCGCGACGTGTACTTCTGCGCGTCGAGCGGATCGGCGTGGATCGCCTCGCACGCCGCGGCGACGCCCGGCGAATACGCGAGCGACAGATCGAGCTGGTTCGACAGCGGCTTGGTCGGGGTGACCGAAATCTTGCCGGGTTTCGGGTTCAGGTGATAAGCGAGAGCGGCCTGCTTCAGTTGTTCGTCCATGATTGACCTGCGAGAGACATGCGAATTTTGACGGTTCAGTACAGCGCACCTTGGGCCGCGTCTGCTTGAATCGAGGGGATGGTCGACTGCGAGACGGCACGCGACGCGCCGGGTCGGCACGCCATCGAACCTTGGCGGGTGGCAAGAGGAAAGTACAAAGTACTGAACGATTTCTAAGGGTCGCCTAGTGTACACCCCCTAAATGACGCCTGTTGGTGCAGCGCGGCATCCTCGCCATCAGCATCGAGCTGGTCGCGCCCCGTTTGTTTCGCCGGTGGTGAGCCCCGCACCGAACCTGCGCGAATTCCGCCGAAAACCGGCCTGAATCGGGTAAAATAGCGGGCTACGCGCGCAGCGATGCGACAGGAGTGGCCCGATTGATTGTTGAGTGGCCCGTCGATCGCACCCCGGCCCCTCGGGCCGGTTCCCCTTGCTGCGCCACCGGGCCCGCGCCCGCTCTTCGCTCATCACCCAAGGAATGCCCATGACAGGCTACGATCGTCAGTCGATCTCGGATACGACCGCCAAAATCCTGCTCGAAGTGCAGGCGGTGCACTTCAATGCCGAAAAACCGTTCATCTTCACGTCCGGCTGGGCAAGCCCCGTCTACATCGACTGCCGCAAGCTGATCTCGTATCCGCGCGTGCGTCGTGCGCTGATGGAAATGGCGGAAACGACGATCATGCGCGACGTCGGCTTCGAGCAGATCGACTCGGTGGCGGGCGGCGAGACGGCCGGCATCCCGTTCGCGGCATGGCTCGCGGACCGCATGATGGTGCCGATGCAGTACGTGCGCAAGAAACCGAAGGGCTTCGGCCGCAACGCGCAGATCGAAGGCCATCTGGAAGAAGGCTCGCGCGTGCTGCTGGTGGAAGACCTGACGACCGACAGCCGTAGCAAGATCAACTTCGTCAACGCGCTGCGCACCGCGGGCGCGACGGTGAACCACTGCTTCGTGCTGTTCCACTACAACATCTTCAAGGAAAGCGTGTCGGTCCTGAAGGACATCGACGTCGACCTGCACGCACTGGCGACGTGGTGGGACGTGCTGCGCGTCGCGAAGGCGTCGGGCTACTTCGAGACCAAGACGCTCGACGAAGTCGAGAAGTTCCTGCACGCGCCGGCCGAGTGGTCGGCCGCGCACGGCGGCGCGACGGCCCCGAAGGAATAACGCCGAGCCGGCACGCAGCCGGCACCCTGGCTGAAAAAACCGCTCGCGTGGTCGCGAGCGGTTTTTTTTCGTCCGTCGATCGGCATCGCGGCCGGCCCGAATCGCGGGTCACGGCGTGCATCGCTCATCGAACCCTAATGCTAGACTTGATCCATCGCCGCCATCAGCTGCGCGGGCAACGCCCAACGCCAACAATGCCGGGAGCATCGGCCCGGCCCACGTGACGGGAGAAGCGCCATATGCGTGTGGATCGCCGGATCACTTCGCCTGCGTCCCCGGGTCGTTCGTCTCCGTTCATCGCCGTCCTGCTCTGCGCCGCCGCCGCGTGCGCTGCGTTCACCACCCTGCCCGCGCGCGCGGAAGGCCCGTTCACCGTGTCGAGCGACGAGCTGACGCCCGGCGGGCGCGTCGGCGCCGCGAACGTGTTCGACCGCGGCGACTGCAAGGGCGACAACCGTTCGCCTCAGCTCAGGTGGCGCAACCCGCCGCCCGGCACGCGCGGCTACGCGATCACGATCTTCGATCCCGATGCACCGGGGCACGGCTGGTGGCACTGGGCCGTCGCCGGCATCCCGGCGAGCGTCACGAGCCTGCCGGCCGACGCGAGCGCGTCGGGCTTCCTGCGTCGCATCGGTGCGAGCGAGGCGCGCAACGACTTCGGGATCGATGGCTACGGCGGTCCGTGCCCGCCGCCCGGCAAGCCGCACCACTACGTGATCACCGTCTACGCGCTGAAGGGCACGGACCTGCGCATCGCGCAAGGGCGCCCCGCCCCGATGTTCGAGCACGAGATCGGCACGCTGACGATCGGCACCGCACAGCTCACGGTCACGTACGGGCAATAAGCGCTCGCGGGCCCGCCGTTTGGTTTGTCGTGTGCCGTGTGTTGCCGGTTGCCGGTTGCCGGTTGCCGGTTGCCGGTTGCCGGTCGCCGCTCGCCGGTCGCCGGTCGCCGGTCGCCGGTCGCCGCTCGCCGGTCGCCGGTCGCCGCTCGCCGGTCGCCGGTCGCCGGTCGCCGGTCGCCGGTCGCCGGTCGCCGGTCGCCGGTCGCCGGTCGCCGGTCGCCGGTCGCCGGTCGCCGGTCGCCGGTCGCGATTGTCCGCGCCTGCGAATTTCTGTGCGCCGCCCGCGCGCTTTTCTCCCGTCATTTCGGCTTGCTAGACTCGGCTGCACCGGTCGCGGCATCCCGCCGCGCATCTGTCGCGCCGCCCGACCGCGGCGCGTGACGCGGCTGGCCGCGGTGCCCGCCGTTTCGTCCCCTTCCGGAGAACGCTTCATGTCGAACATCGTCATCGTCTATCACAGCGGCTACGGTCACACGCAGAAACTGGCCGACGCCGTCCATGCAGGCGCGCAGGACGCCGGCGCCACCGCACGCCTGATCGCCGTCGGCGAGCTCGACGACGCGGGCTGGGCCGCGCTCGACGCGGCAGACGCGATCGTCTTCGGCGCGCCGACCTACATGGGCGGCCCGTCCGCGCAGTTCAAGCAGTTCGCCGATGCCACGTCGAAACCGTGGTTCACGCAGAAATGGAAGGACAAGATCGCCGCGGGCTTCACGAACTCCGCGACGATGAACGGCGACAAGTTCTCGACGATTCAGTATTTCGTCACGCTGGCGATGCAACATGGGATGGTGTGGGTCGGCACGGGCATGATGCCGGCCAACTCGAAGGCGGCCACCCGCAACGACATCAACTACGTCGGCGGCTTCACGGGCCTGCTCGCGCAGTCGCCGGCGGACGCGACGCCCGACGAGGGCCCGCTGCCCGGCGACCTCGAGACCGCGAAGGCGTTCGGGCGGCGCGTCGCCGAAGCGACCGCCCGCTGGCTGGCCGGCGGCCGCTGAACGCGGCGGCACGCGCGAGCGCTCGCGCCGCCGGTGACACGGCAACGCGGCGCAGGCGCATGAGAGGGACACAAGACGGCCCGCGGGCCGTCTTTTTTTCGCCCCGTGCGGTGCAGGCCCGCCGGATGACGTCTTAAAATGGCGGTTTCAGGGCGCCGCGGCTCCCGTTTCATTCAGTGAGAGCGAAATGAGCACCAAAGTTTTTGTCGACGGCCAGGAAGGTACGACCGGCCTCAAGATCTTCGAATACCTGTCGGCGCGCAACGACATCGAGATCCTGCGCATCGATGAAGCGAAGCGCAAGGACGTCGACGAGCGCCGCCGCCTGATCAATGCGTCGGACGTCACGTTCCTTTGCCTGCCGGACGTCGCATCGCGCGAATCGGCATCGCTGGTCGAGAACCCGAACACGACGCTGATCGACGCGAGCACCGCGTTCCGCACGAGCGCCGACTGGGCATACGGCCTGCCGGAACTGACCCGCGCGCAGCGCGAGAAGATTCGCACATCGAAGCGCATCGCCGTGCCGGGCTGCCACGCCTCGGCCTTCGTGCTCGCGATGCGTCCGCTCGTGGATGCCGGCATCGTCGCGCCGACCTTCGCCGCGCACAGCTACTCGATCACCGGCTACAGCGGCGGCGGCAAGTCGATGATCGCCGAATACGAAAACGCGGCGCCGGGCGGCAAGCTCGCGAGCCCGCGTCCGTACGCGCTCGCGCTGGCGCACAAGCACCTGCCGGAAATGGCCGCGCACACGGGCCTCGCGCACGCGCCGATCTTCACGCCGATCGTCGGGCCGTTCCTGAAGGGCCTGGCCGTGACGACCTACTTCTCGCCCGAACAGCTCGCGAAGCGCGCAACGCCGCAGGACGTGCAGCGCGTGTTCGCCGAGTACTACGCGGACGAGCCGTTCGTGCGCGTCGCGCCGTTCAACGCGGATGCGAACCTCGACAGCGGCTTCTTCGACGTGCAGGCGAACAACGACACGAACCGCGTCGACCTGTTCGTGTTCGGCAACGAAGAGCGCTTCGTCACGGTCGCGCGCCTCGACAACCTGGGCAAGGGCGCATCGGGCGCCGCGATCCAGTGCATGAACCTCAACATCGGCGCCGCCGAGGATGCAGGCCTCAAGCGCTGATTCAACTTGCATGCGATGCAAAGCCGGCCGCTGGCCGGCTTTTTATTTGCCCGTATCAAGCAATAAATAAAATCCGGATCACGCATTTACAAATATTTACAAGCTTTCCATTGCGTAATTACCGGCGAATTAATTTACCTCCTTTCTCCAGTCAATCCCGAATAGGGATAAACCGGATACCGCCGCTTTAAACGCTGCCGTTATACGCGTGAAGGCCTCGAGCGCCGTCCGTGCGTGGCAGCCGCCCCACTCCGGCAGCACTCTAGCGCTCTCCGCGCGTTTTAATTCTTACTGAAATCGCTATCCCGCAAGGAATCATCGGCCACGCGTTGTTTCAATCGTCTTTTTTAGACGAGTTCATCAATTGACAGCAAAAATCCAGGCAGCGACATTAGCTCGCACAATTAAACGATTGGAGACAGCGGCATGTCGCACGCCTTATCGAAGGGGGTGGCAACGGCCTTTGCCATCGCCCCTTTCCTGATTGCCTGTGGTGGAGGGGACGGCGGCTCGCCCGCGCCGATCGAGGCCCCCCAATGTTCCGGATCGAGCTGCGGCACGCAAGGGCCGCCGCCGTCGCAGCCCGTCAACGGCGCGCTGTGCCCGGCCGATGCCGACATCGTGAAGAGCACCTACCTCGGCGGCGCCGGCAGCGGCGAGATCGTCAGCGTCAACATCGACGCCGTCGCGATGACGTACACGCTCAAGTGGCTCGAATCGCCGATTCCGCTCGCGACCGGCACGGTCACGCCGAGCCGCGCCGGCACCACGATCACCGGCAAGGTCATCCACCCGCCGACCGGCGCGCTGCCGACCGCGGAGCAGACGCGCTGCGCGTTCGTCTTCACGCCGGGTTCGGGCAAGGCACCGAACGGCTCGACCTATTCGACGGCTGCCGACTTCAACCAGGCGAACCCGCCGATGCTGCTGGTCGGCATGGGCGTCGCGGGCGGCGGCATCCCCGGCGCGACGGTGCAGTACGACGGGCTGACGATCACCGTCGCCGGCGTCCCGATCTACAAGAACGTCGGCCAGGTGCCGAACCGCCACTTCGACTTCTACCCGTTCCTCGGCTTCGCGAACACGACGACCGACCTCACGAAGCTGCCGGGCACCTACAACGCGCTGCTCTACCACCTCGTGCCGTCGGGCAACTACGCGACGAAGGGCACGAATTCGAGCGAGACGTTCGATGCGAACGGCGCGTGCACGTCGACGAGCGCGGGGGGCTGCCAGACGACCGGCGATCCGTGGACCGTCAACACCGCGAACGGCGGCTACCTCGACAGCACGAAGGCGCCGCAGATCCTGCCGCAGACGGCGCTGCCGATCGTCGGCACGACCGGCAAGTCGGCGACCGCGCACATGGTCATCGGCCAGCTCAACGGCGCGACCGTGCCGGTGGTGGTCCGCACGGGCTACGTGTATCTGGGCACCGACCTCGCGCTGCACACCGACGCCAAGGTCGACGACGAATCGGGCATCGCGGTGCTCGGCAAGGCAACGGCGATCCAGTCGGGCGCGATCGACGGCGGCTACGCGGGCGCGGATTCGAACTTCAAGTACACGGCGGCACTGATCCGCGGCAGCAACGCGTCGTTCATCAACCCGACCACGCAGGCCGAGGAAGACGCCTTCACCCTCGACTACGGCCAGGGAACGCCGGGCCTGCTGAACACGACGACGACACCGGCGAGCGGTGCGACCTATCCGTCCGCATCGGGCGTGGTGATCGCGACGGGCGGCCTGTACGCGGCGCTGATCCAGGGCACGGTGAACGGCGGCGTCACGTCGACGTCGGCGAACTCGAGCACGTCGTCGACACCGTACTTCGGCGTGGGCGCGCAGATCAGCAAGTAGCGATCGAGGAGGCGGCGGCCGGCGCGCCGCCGCGGGATGCAGGGAAGGCACGCAACGACGGCGCCCGGCACGGCGCAGCAGCACGAGCACAAGCAACAGAAGCGGCCGACAGGGAGCCGGCCGCCCGACAAGACAAATCTGGAGGAGCAACATGAAGCGCAACCTCGTTCTGGCGGCGGCCCTTGCCGCCCCCCTTCTTTCCGCATGCGGCGGCGGCAGCGACAACCCGCCCCCGCTCGTCGAAGACCGGCTCTGCCCGGCAACGCTCGACTACAGCACCGTGTTTACCGGCGGCGCGGGCAGCGGCGAACTGGCCAAGGTCCAGCTCGACACGACCAAGATGACCTGGCAGGTCACCTATGTCGAATCGCCGGTGCCGCAAAAGACCGGCACCGTCACGCCGACCCGCGCGGGCACCGTCGACAGCGGCACGCTCACGCAGGAAACGCTGCTGCCGACCAACAAGCTGAACCAGTGCGCATTCCGGCTGAACGGCGCGAGCCTCGATGCGTCGCGTCCGGCGCGCATCTTCGTCGGCTTCGGTGTCGCGGGCGGCACGATTCCCGGCAAGGAGATCCAGTTCGACGGCGTGCTCGGCCAGGCCGCGGTGCCCGACACGAAATTCCCGTACTACCCGTTCATCGGCTTCTCGTCGATCGAAACCGACATCACGAAGGTCGCGGGCACGTACAGCCACATCGGCTTCGGCGAAGTGCCGTCGCAGAAATTCGCGCCGGCATCGATCGATGCGAAGGTGACGATCAACGCGGACGGCACGTGGACCAAGTGCGACACGACCGGCCAGTTCGCCGGCGGCGCGTGCACGCAGCAGGGCACGAACTTCGTGCAGTCGGCCGACGGTAGCGGCGCGTTCCAGAGCAACAATTACCGGAGCCAGCTGAAGCCGACGCTGTCGGCGACGCCGCAAGGCAAGGGCTTCATGATCGTCGGCAAGCTGCGCAACCAGCTGGTGCCGATCCTCGTGCGCACGGGTGTCGCGAACCCGAACCCGACGCCCGACAGCAACGGCGTGCCGGGCCTGACCGCCGACGACGAATCGAGCATCTCGATCCTCGCGCCGCAGACCGCGATCGCGGCCGGGTCGCAAAACGGCGAATACATCGGCGTAGACAGCCAGTTCGACTACCGGACCACCGCGCTGATCAACAACCAGGCCACGCTGCTCGATCCGTTCCAGCCGTCGCAGGCCTCGCTCGCGACCCCGCTCGACCTGGACTACACGCAGAAGGTGCCGGGCACGGTCACGACGATCCACACGGGTTCGGGCAGCACGTCGCCGACCGGCAAGTTCATCTTCACGGGTGGCGTATTCGGTTTCCTCGACAACGCGGGTTCGACGCCGTATTTCACGATCGGCGCGTTCGTCCAGTAAGCGAGGGAAGCCGTGATGAAGAAAACCCTTCTCTGCGCGGCGGCCGGCGCCGCCGCCCTGGCGCCGCTCGCGGCGCACGCGCAGAGCGCCGGCAGCAACGTCGTCACGCTGGGCTGGTTCCACGTGATGCCGCAGCAGAGCAGTACGCCGATGACGACCAACGTCGCGCCGACGCCGATCAACACGCCGCTGCGGCTGCCGCCGTCGTTCACGTCGCCGGGCACCGGGCTGCGTACGAGCGGCGCCGACACGGTCGGCCTGACGGTCAGCCACTTCCTGACCGACCACATCGCGGTCACGTCGGTGGCGGGCGTGCCGCCGGTGTTCAAGGTGTCGGGTCAAGGCACGATCAAGCCGCCCGGCCCGGCCGGCGCGCTCGGCACGCAGAACATCGGCCTCGCATCGGTGAACCCGATCGTGAAGAGCGTGCGGCAGTGGAGCCCGGCCGTGCTGCTGCAGTACTACTTCGGACAGGCGACCGCGAAGTTCCGGCCGTTCCTCGGCCTCGGCGTGTCGTACAACTGGTTCAGCGACCTGCAGCTCAACACGAACTTCATCAAGCAGACGCAGGACAACCTCGGCGCGATTCTCGCCGCGGGCGCGGGCAAGCCGGGTACGACATCGGTGGAAGCGAAGGCGTCGTCGTCATGGCAGCCGGTGTTCAACGCCGGCCTGCAGTACAACATGACCGAGCATTTCGGGCTGATCGCGTCGGTGACCTACATCCCGCTGAAGACGACGTCGACGGTGACGATCAAGGCGGCCGACGGCACGGTGCTCTCCGAGTCGAAATCGGACCTGAAGGCCGACCCGATCATCAGCTACGTCGGGATGACCTACAAGTTCTGACGCCGGCGACGGAAGACGAGTGGACGGCCCGCGCAAAAAACGCGGGCAAAAAAAAGCCCGCCTAAGAGGCGGGCTGAATCCATATCAGAGGAGACATGGAGGAGACAGGTGTAACTATAGCGAATCAGTTTCCGCATTGCAACATTTCCGTAGAGAAAATAAGGATTTTCCCTCGAATGCACACTCTAGATCGCTAGTTCGAATCCGACCCCTTCCCGTTCTCCCGATCGAGCACCTCGCCCAGCGTGTCGCGCAGCAGCGCGACCGGCCGCGTCAGGCGGCCCGGCAGCGCGCCGTGCACGATCCACACGTTGATCCGCGTTTCCAGCCCCGCCGTTTCCACCACCCTCAGCGCATCGCGATGCTTGCTGCGCGCCAGTGCGTTCGGCGACGCGATCCCGATGCCGGCACCGCGCGCGACGAGCGACAGCTGCAGCTCCGAGCCGAACGCCTCGACCGCGACGTCGAACGGCAGCCCCGCGGCGCCGAGCGCACGGCTCAGTGCCGAACGCATCCCGCAGCCGTCCTGGCTCAGCACCCACGGAAAACCCGACAGCACGTCGAGCGACAGCGGGCCGGCCGGCAGCGGGAAATCGCGCGCGGCGACGAGCACCGTCGGCTGCGTGCCGAGCGGCGTGGCCGTCAGCGTGTCGGGCAGCGCCGCGCTGGCCGGCACCATGACCGCCGCGACATCGAGCGTGCCGCGCTCGATGCCCTGCACGAGCGCCGGCGACCAGCCGGCCGTCACGCGCAGCGTCAGCCGCGGAAACGCGTCGCGCAGCCGGTCGATCGGCCGCTCGAGCGCCAGCTCGGACAGGAACGGTGGCACGCCGATGCGCAGTTCGCCCGACGGCTCGCTGTCGGGCGCGCCGGCTGCCATCAATGCGTCGACCGCACCCAGCACGTTGCGCGCGAGCGCATAGACGTCGCGCCCGGCGGCGGTCGGCTTCAGCGGCTTGCTCTGCCGCTCGAGCAGCGGCATGCCCAAGAGCGTCTCAAGGTTCTGCACGCGTCGCGTGAGGCCCGGCTGCGTCAGATGGAGCTTCGCCGCGGCTGCGACCATCGACCCGCTGTCGACCACCGCGACGAACGCCTGGAGATCACGCGTATTCAAAGCAAACTCGCATAATTATGTTAGACATATTTCAATTGTCGCATAAACATCCGGCACCTACGATGGAGATTCCTTCGCTCGACGCCCCCAGGCTTCCAATGAACTGCCCTGCCGACTCCCGCCCCGCCCCCGGCCGCGCCGCGCGCGGTGCACCGCCCGTGCTGAGCACTGGCATGACGCTCTTCTTCGCCGCGACGGTCGGCGTGATCGTGATGGACCTGTTCGCCGCGCAACCGCTGACGGGCCCGATCAGCGCCGACCTGCACCTGCCGCCCGGTCTCGCGGGCCTCGTCGCGATGCTGCCGCAACTCGGCTACGCAGCCGGCCTCGTGCTGCTCGTGCCGCTCGTCGACCTGCTCGAGAACCGCCGGCTGATCGTCGCGACGCTCGTCGCGTGCGCGGCCGCGCTCGCGCTGCCGGCGTTCACGCGGTCCGGCACCGTCTTCCTGCTCGCGACGCTGGCCGCCGGCGCCGCGTCGAGCGTGATCCAGATGCTGGTGCCGATGGCCGCGTCGATGGCGCCCGAAGCGCAGCGCGGCCGCGCGGTCGGCAACGTGATGAGCGGGCTGATGCTCGGCATCCTGCTGTCACGGCCGCTCGCCAGCCTGATCGCGGGCACGGCCGGCTGGCGCGCGTTCTACGCGCTGGCCGCGCTCGCGAACGCGGCGATCGCGGCGGTGCTCGCGCTGCGCTTGCCGCCGCGCGTGCCGCCGGCCGCGGCCGGCTATCGCGCGCTGCTCGCGTCGATGGGCCGGCTGCTGGCCGACGAAGCGGTGCTGCGCCGGCATGCGCTGTCGGCCGCGCTCGCGATGGCCGCGTTCAGCGCGTTCTGGACCGCCGTCGGGCTGCGGCTCGCGCAGCCGCCGTTCGGCCTCGACCTGCACGGCATCGCGCTGTTCGCGTTCGCCGGCGCGAGCGGCGCGATCGTCACGCCGCTGGCCGGCCGTGCCGGCGATCGTGGCCACGGCCCGGCCGCGCAGCGCATCGCGCACGTGACGATGCTCGCGGCGCTCACCGTGCTCGGCATCGCCGGCGCCGGCTGGTTCGGCTTCGATGCGCACGCGCATCGCGGCGTCGCGCTGGCGCTGCTGGCCGGCGGCGCGGCGCTGCTCGACGCGGGCGTGATCGTCGACCAGACGATCGGGCGCCGGGAAATCAACCTGCTGAACCCGGCCGCACGCGGGCGGCTGAACGGGCTGTTCGTCGGGTTGTTCTTCGTCGGCGGCGCGCTCGGCGCGGCGCTGGCGGGCAGCGCATGGGCGTGGGGCGGGTGGAGCGCCGTGTGCGGCGTCGGCTTCGCGTTCGCGGGCGCGGCCGCGGCGTTCGGCTTGTCGGGCGGGCGCCGGACCGGCACCGCCGCGTGGCCGCGCGCGTAACGCGGGCCCGGATATGAAAACGCCCCGCCCTCTGACGAGGCGCGGGGCGTCCGGCGGGCCGCGCGGGCCGAAATCAGTGACGGACCAGCGCCATCATCGCGCCGAAGCCGACGAAGATGCCGCCCGTCAGCCGGTTGAAGAGCTTCGCGACGCTCTGGCTCTTCAGCGTCGCGCCGATGCGCGTGCCGAACGACGCGTAGACGAGATACCAGCTGACCTCGATCACCGCGAACGTGACGACGAGGATGCCGAACTGCGGCAGCGTCGGCTCGGCTGCGTTGATGAACTGCGGCAGCAGCGCGGCCGCGAACAGGATCGCCTTCGGGTTGCTGCCCGCGACCAGGAAACCATTGCGGAACAGCGCCCAGCGCGATGCCGACGCGCCTTGCGAAACCGCATCGACGTCCGCGGCCGGCGCGTCGTCGACGCGTGCGCGCCACGCCTTCACGCCGAGATAGATCAGGTAGGCGGCGCCCGCGAAGCGCAACGCATCGAACGTCGCCGGCCACGCCTCGAGGACCGCCCCGAGCCCCGCCGCGGACACCGCGAGCATCAGCACCAGCGCGCTCAGGCAGCCGGCCATCGTCGACGCCGAACGGCGCAGCCCGTGCCGCGCGCCGTGCGTCATCACGAGCAGCATGTTCGGACCCGGAATCGCCGACACGACGAACACCGTCGCCACGAAAAGCCACCACGTATGCAGGTTCATGACCGCCCCGACCGAAAGAGAATTGAAATGTCGATTATGCCGCGCGCGCGGCGTTTCTGTCCCGCGCCGGCTCAGCGGCCCGCGCGGCGCAGCGCGACTTCGCCGAGCACCGCGAAGTCCTGTTCGCCGCCGCCGTGCGCGAGCGCATCGAGCAGGCTGTCGCGTACGACGCTCGCCACCGGCAGCGGCACCGACGCCGCGTCGCCGGCCTCCAGCGCGAGCCGCACGTCCTTCAGCCCGAGGCGCGCCTTGAAGCGCGCGGGTTCGTAGCTGCGCTCGGCGATCATCCCGCCGTAGCCTGCGTAGACCGGCCCCGGGAACACGCTGTTCGTGATCACGTCGAGGAAATCGCGCATCGCGACGCCGTGCGCGCCGAGCAGCGCGGACGCCTCGCCGAGCGTCTCGATCGCCGACGCGAGCGTGAAATTGGCCGCGATCTTCGCGACGTTCGCATGCTGCGGCAGCGAGCCGAACCGCCAGGTCTTCTGGCCGATCGCGTCGAACAGCGGCTGCACGCGGTCGATCGCCTCGGCCGGGCCGCCGGCCATGATCGTCAGGCGCGCGGCGGCCGCGACGTCCGGGCGCCCCATCACGGGCGCGGCGACGTACTCGAGGCCGCGCGACGCATGCGAGTGCGCGAGCGACTCGGCGAGCGCGACCGACACCGTCGCCATGTTCACGTGGATCAGGCCGCGCGGCGCCTGCGCGAGCAGCGCGTCGTCGAATACTTCGCGCGCGGCCGCGTCGTCGGCGAGCATCGAGAACACGGCATCGCCGCGAAACGCATCGGCCGGCGTCGCGACGATCTGCGCGCCCAGCGCGGCGAGCGGCTCGGCGCGCTCGCGCGACCGGTTCCAGACCCGCACGGCGTGCCCCGCCTTCAGCAGGTTCGTCGCAATCGCCTGCCCCATTTCGCCCAGCCCGATAAATCCGAGATCCATTTCCCCGCTCCTTCGACCCGTGAAGCGGGGGGTTAAACACAGATGGCGGCGGCCTGCAGCCCCGGCGGCCGGCCGTGCGCGGTGCGATACTGCGCCAATGGCGACCGCGACCTTCCGCTTCCACGGCGAACTGAACGCGTTTCTCGCGCGCGAGCAGCGCGATTGCGCGTTCGCGCATGCGTTTGCGCGCGACGCGACGGTCAAGCATGCGATCGAGGCGCTCGGCGTCCCGCATACGGAAATCGGCCGGCTCTGCGTGAACGGCGCACCGGCCGCCCTCGACCGGGCGCTCGGCGACGGCGACCGCGTCGACATCCATCCGGAACGCGCGCAGCCGGCGGCATCGCCGCTGCCGCAACCGGACCGCTGGCGCTTCGTCGCCGACGCGCATCTCGGCGGCCTCGCGCAGCTGCTGCGCCTCGCCGGCTTCGACACCTGCTACGACAACCACTACCGCGACGACGAACTCGTCGCGCTCGCCGCGCGCGAAGGCCGGATCGTGCTGACCCGCGACCGCGAGCTGCTGAAGCGCCGCGCGGTCGTGCGCGGCTGCTACCTGCATGCGCAGCAGCCGGACGCGCAGCTGCGCGAGCTGTTCGCGCGGCTCGACCTCGCGCCGCACATGCGGCCGTTCCGGCTGTGCCTGCGCTGCAACGCGCCGCTGCACGCACTCGATGCGGCGGACGCCGCGCCGCGCGTGCCGGCCGGCGTCCGGCAGCGGCACCGGCGCTTTGCCGCGTGCGACGTGTGCCGGCGCGTGTTCTGGGAAGGGTCGCACTGGCGGCGCATGCGCGCGGTGGTCGATGCGATGCGCGCGCCGCCGCCCGATGCCCTCGACGTTCCGGACGTGGCGGACGCCTGAAAAAACAAAACCCCGCAGGCCGGAGCGTGCGGGGTTTCGCGACAGGGGGCCGGCCGCGCCGGCCCGGTGAAGCGTGCTTAGTTCTGCGCGCCTGCGTCGTTCGTGCCGGCTGCCGAAGCGGCTGCGGCCTTCGCCTTGCCCTTGGCCGAACCGTGTTGCTTCAGCTGGTGCTTCGGCTTGCTGTGATCCTTCTTCATCGGTGCGGAAGCGGGAGCCATCGTGTCGGCTGCCGGCGCCGACGCCTGTGCGAATGCCGAAACCGATGCGAGAGCGAATGCTGCGGTCATGATCGAAGCGAGCGTCTTCTTCATTGTTCTTCCTTTAGCGGAGAAAAAGTCAAACGTACCGGTAAGAGATGCGAGGCATCCGCATCGGAACATCAGTCGCGCCGGGTTGCCGGTCGCCGCCGGGCGGGTCGGCTCTCGCCTTTCCGCCTCGGCAAATACTGACGCACAGGCTCCATAACGCATCGCCCGCACGGCGAGTTGACATGCAGCTTGCATCGTTCGGGTTTCCCCGGGGGCACGGGTTTCGCGCCCGCGCGACGCGCCGCCGGGACGTGCGTCAATCGTCCGACAAACCGGCTCTCGCGCCCGTCGCCCCGACGCTATACTGGCCTCCTTCCGTCCCAACCGGACGCGGCCGGTCACGAGACCGCCGCCGTCGCAAGGCGCCCAAATTGCCCGATCACAATCTGGACAAACTGAAAATCGACCGGCGTCCGATCGCACCCGCGCCACGCCGGCGCCGGTGGGTCCGCTATGCGGTCGCCGCCGCGCTCATCATCGTCGCGATCGTCGCCGCGCTGGCGCTCACCGGCCGGCCGACGGTCGACACGACCTCCGTCACGTCCGCCTACCCATACCAGAACGACACCCAGCTCAACGCGACCGGCTACGTCGTGCCGCAGCGCAAGGCGGCGGTCGCGTCGAAGGGCCAGGGTCGCGTCGAATGGCTCGGCGTGCTCGAGGGCACGCGCGTGAAGAAGGACGAGATCATCGCGCGGCTCGAAAGCCGCGACGTCGAAGCGTCGCTGGCGCAAGCGCTCGCGCAGGAGAAGGTCTCCCGCGCCAACCTCGGCGTCGCACAGGCGGAACTGAAGGACGCCGAGATCGCGCTGCGCCGCACCGCGGTGCTCGCGCCGAAGGGCGCGGTGCCGGCCGCGCAGCTCGACACCGACACGGCCCGCGTGAACAAGGCGCGCGCGTCGGTCAACAGCGACCAGGCCGCGATCGCATCCGCCGCAGCGAACGCGCAGGCCGCGCAGGTCGCGGTCGACCAGACGGTGATCCGCGCGCCGTTCGACGGGATCGTACTCGCGAAGCACGCGAACGTCGGCGACAACATCACGCCGTTCTCGTCCGCGTCGGACAGCAAGGGCGCGGTCGTGACGATCGCCGACATGGACACGCTCGAAGTCGAGGCCGACGTCGCCGAATCGAACATCGCGAAGATCCGCGCGGAGCAGCCGTGCGAGATCCAGCTCGACGCGTTGCCCGACACGCGCTTCGCGGGCCGCGTGTCGCGCATCGTGCCGACCGTCGACCGCTCGAAGGCGACGGTGCTGGTGAAGGTGCGTTTCGTCGACCGCGACGAGCGCGTGCTGCCCGACATGAGCGCGAAGATCGCGTTCCTGTCGAAGCCCGCGTCGCCGCAGGACCGGCAGCCGGTGACGGCCGTGCAGGCGAGCGCGGTGGTCGAGCGCGACGGCCGGCCGGTCGTGTTCGTCGTGAAGGACGACACCGTGCGTGCGACGGCGGTGACCCGAGGCGCGCGGATCGGCGAACTCGTCGCGATCCGCGGCGTGAAGCCCGGCGACACGGTCGTGCTCGCGCCGGGCGTGAAGCTGAAGGACGGCGCGAAAGTCGCCGTCGCGAAGAAGTAGCGTGGCGCGCGTGAACGACGCCTCGCCGCCCCTCGTCGAGATCAGCCACGTCGCGAAGTCGTACCGGCGCGGCAACCAGGTCGTGCCGGTGCTGACCGACATCACGCTCGACATCGGCGAAGGCGACTTCGTCGCGCTGATGGGGCCGTCGGGTTCCGGCAAGAGCACACTGCTCAATCTCGTCGCCGGCATCGATCGGCCCGACAGCGGCGAGCTGCGCGTGGGCGGGCTCGACATCTCGCGGCTCGAGGAAGCGCAACTGGCCGAATGGCGCGCGGCGAACGTCGGCTTCATCTTCCAGTTCTACAACCTGATGCCGGTGCTCACCGCGTTCGAGAACGTCGAGCTGCCGCTGATGCTCACGCACCTGTCGCGCCGCGAACGGCGCGAGCGCGTCGAGCTGGTGCTCGACATGGTGAATCTCGGCGACCGGACCAGCCATTACCCGTCCGAGCTGTCGGGCGGCCAGCAGCAACGCGTCGCGATCGCGCGCGCGTTGATCACCGACCCGGTGCTGATCGTCGCCGACGAGCCGACCGGCGACCTCGACCGCGCGTCGGCCACCGACGTGCTCGCGATGCTGCAGCGGATGAACGCCGAGCTCGGCAAGACGATCATCATGGTGACCCACGATGCGCACGCGGCTGCCGCCGCGCAGTCGCTCGTGCATCTGGAAAAAGGAGAGTTGATCGATGGGCACGCCGTCTGACGGACGGGAGCGCGCACGATGATGGTGTTGAAGCTGATCGCGCGCAACGCGCTGCGGCACCGGCTGCGCACGCTGCTGACCGTGCTCGGGCTGACCATCGCGGTGCTGGCGTTCGGGCTGCTGCATACCGTCGTCGACGCGTGGTACGCGGGCGCGGCCGCCGCGTCGAGCGGCCGGCTCGTCACGCGCAACGCGATCTCGCTCGTGTTCCCGCTGCCGGTCAGCTACGAGAACCGGATCCGCGGCGTCGACGGCGTGACGGCCGTGGTCCGCTCGAACTGGTTCGGCGGCATCTACCGCGACCCGAAGAACTTCTTCGCGAGCTTCGCTGTGTCGGAGAACTACCTCGACCTGTATCCGGAATTCATCCTCCCGGCGCAGCAGCGCGCCGACTACGACCGCGACCGCCGCGGCTGCCTCGTCGGGCGCCAGCTCGCGACGCAGTTCGGCTTCAAGGTCGGCGACGTGATTCCGCTGAAGGGCACGATCTATCCGGGCACGTGGGATTTCGTCGTGCGCGGCATTCTCGACGGCCGCGACGACTCGACGATCACGCGCCAGCTGGTGTTCCACTGGGACTACCTGAACGAGACGGTGCGCAAGCGCACGCCGAAGCAGGCCGACCAGGTCGGCGTGTTCGTGCTCGGCGTCGCGCACCCGGACGACGGCGCCGCGATCGCGCGCAACGTCGACGCGGTGTTCAGGAACTCGCTCGCCGAAACGCTGACCGAGACCGAACAGGCGTTCCAGCTCGGCTTCGTCGCGATGTCGAACCAGATCATCGCGGCGATCCGCGTCGTGTCGTACGTGGTGATCCTGATCATCATGGCCGTGATGGCGAACGCGATGGCGATGAGCGCGCGCGAACGCACAGCCGAATATGCGACGCTGAAGGCGCTCGGCTTCGGCCCCGGCTTTCTCGCGCTGCTCGTGTTCGGCGAATCGGTCGTGATCGCGGTGATCGGCGGCGGGCTCGGGATGCTCGCGACGCCGCCGGCCGCGAGCCTCTTCAAGCAGGCCGCGGGCGGCATCTTTCCGGTGTTCAAGGTGTCGGCCGGGACGATGGCGCTGCAGGCCGCGTGCTCGATCGCGGTCGGCTTCGCGGCCGCGCTGGTGCCGGCGTGGCAGGCGGCGCGCGTGCGCGTGGTCGAAGGCCTGCGGGCGATCGGCTAGAGGCACGCATCGATGGCCATTCCGCTCACCTACATCGCGCGCAACCTGTGGACCCGGCGGCTCACCACCGCGCTCACCGCGGGCGGGATGGCGCTCGTGATCTTCGTGTTCGCGACCGTGCAGATGCTCGACGCGGGGCTCACGCAGACGCTCGTGTCGACCGGCGAACCGGACAACGCCGTGGTGATCCGCAAGGGCGCGGAAACCGAGATCCAGAGCGCGATCGACCACCAGCAGGCCAACGCGCTCGAGATGCATCCGGCCGTCGCGCTCGGCCCGGACGGCCGGCCGCAGGTGTCGAAGGAAGCCGTCGTGCTGATTTCGCTCGTGAAGACGTCGACCGGCAAGCCGTCCAACGTCGTGATCCGCGGCGTGTCGCCGGCCGGCCTCGCGCTGCGCCCGCGCGTGAAGCTCGTGGCCGGCCGCACGTTCGCGCCGGGCTCGTCGGAGATCGTCGTCGGCAGCGCGATCGCGAAAGGCTTCAGCGGCACGCAGCTCGGCGACCGCCTGCATTTCGCGCAGCGCGACTGGACCGTCGTCGGCATCTTCGACGCGGGCGGCAGCGGCTTCGATTCGGAGATCTGGGGCGACGTCGACCAGCTGATGCAGTCGTTCCGGCGCACCAGCTATTCGTCGATGGTGCTGCGCATCCCGAGCGCCGACGGCTTCGCGCGCTTCAAGGCCGACATCGACGTCGACCCGCGGCTGACCGACGAAGCGAAGCGCGAGCAGACGTTTTACGGCGACCAGTCGAGGGCGCTGTCGACCTTCATCAACATCCTCGGCATCACGCTGTCGACGATCTTCTCGATCGCCGCGATGATCGGCGCGATGATCACGATGTATGCATCGGTCGCGAACCGCACCGCCGAGATCGGCACGCTGCGCGCGCTCGGCTTCAAGCGCATGAACGTGCTCGCCGCGTTCCTGCTGGAGGCGCTGCTGCTCGGCTTCGTCGGCGGCGTCGCGGGGCTCGCGTGCGCGTCGCTGATGGAGTTCGCGTCGTTCTCGACGACCAACTTCCAGACCTTCTCCGACCTGTCGTTCCGTTTCGTGCTGACGCCCGCGATCGTCGTGAAGACGCTGCTGTTCTCGCTCGTGATGGGGCTCGTCGGCGGGTTCCTGCCGGCGATGCGCGCCGCGCGGCTGAACATCGTCGACGCGCTGCGCGCGCGGTGACGCGCGCGGCCGCTCAGGCCCGGCGCTCGCGCGGCACCCACGCGCCGTGGAACCCGGCCGGTACGCGGCGCGGCAGGTGCACGGTCGCGACCGGCGCCGCGTCGATCGCGCGCGCCTCGAGGATCACGACGTCGCTCGTATCCGTCGCCGCGCGGTAGACCACCACCAGCAGCCAGCCGTCGTCCTCGTCGGTGCCGCCCGAGCGCGGCACGAACACCGGCTCGCCGTTCTGGTCGCCGGCCGGCACCGCATAACGCGTCGTCGTGCCCCGCACGTGATCGAAGCGCATCACGCCGCGCATCTCGGTGTGGTTCGGCTGCTCGACCGCATACAGGTAACGGTAGCGGCGCCCGGTCCGGCTTTCGTTGATGCGCGGCAGCTCGATGCCGCCATCGGCGAGCGGCCCCTCGTCGACCAGCCCGTTCGCGGTATCGATCACGTAGCGCCACAGTTCGCCGACCGGGTTGTCGGCGAACCGGCCGGTACGCGCGTCGAGCCGCAGGAACCACGGATAGCGCACCGCATCGAGCACGATGCACGACGCATCGCAGTCGTACGCGTTCACCACGTGCTGGATGAAGCACGGCTCGATCCCGAACCAGCGCACGTCGCCGCCGTGGCGCGGCATCACGCCGATCCGCGCGTCGCGGTCGTCGTGCCAGCGCAGCGGCATCCGGTGCCCCTGCTTCAGCATCGCGAAGTCGTAACCCACGTTCAGGTCGAGCAGCAGGCTGCGGGTCTCGGTGATCGCGAGGTCGTGCATCATCGATGGCGCGCGCACGTCGACCGTGAGGTCGACGCGCTGCACGCCCTGCGCGTCCGCGACACCGTAGCGCAGCCACGGCGCGCGCCAGTCCGCGCGAAACAGGATCAGTTCGCCCGTCACCGGATCGACCTTCGGATGCGCGGTCATCGCGCCGCCGCACGCCGCGTGCCGCGCGGGCGCACCGAGCGTGTCGAGCGCGGCCGTGATCGCGAGCGGCGCACCGCCTTCGGCCAGCGCGAGCAATTCGCCCGCGTGCTGCAGCACGTTCACGTTCGGATTCGTGTCGGGCAGATGCATCGCCTGCTCCGGCGCGTGAACATCGGCCCAGCGGCGCGTGCGGGCCCAGCGGTTCCGGTAACCCGTTGCGCGGCCGCGTTCGAACGCGATCGCGTGCAGCATCGCCGCTTCCGGCCACCACGACAGCACGTCGTTGCCTTCGAAACGGCCGCCCGGCGGATTCGGGCCGTTGCGCAGCAGCGTGCCGTCGAGTTCGGGCGGGATCGTGCCGGTCACGCGCAGGTCGACGAGGTCGACTTCATCGGCGACCGGCGCGATCGCGCCGCGGTTCAGATCGAACGTCGTCATCGCGTCGTGTGCTCCGTCAGCAGTCTTCGGTCGACGGCGGCAGATCGCCTCGCGCCAGCGCGAGCGCATGGTCGCGCACGTCGTCCGGCCAGCCGGCGACCCACTCGGCCAGCCGCGCGAGGTCGTTCGCATACAGCGCGCGCGCGGCCTCCTCGAAACCGGGCAGGTCGCCCGCGATCGCCGACATGAAGTGATAGGCGCGCGCCTGCGCGTCGCGGCGCCGGTCGGCCTCCGCATGCGTGCGCCGCGCGTCCTCGACGAGCTTGCGCAGCGCGACGGACGCGCCGCCCGGCTGCGCGGCGAGCCACGCCCAGTGACGCGGCAGCAACGTGACCTCGCGCGAGACGACGCCGAGCTTCGGACGGCCTCGGCCGCGTTGTTCGCCCGCCCCGCCCCCCTCGCCTGCGGGCGCGGATGCATCGCCCGGCGCCGCCGGGTAACGCGCGCGGATATCGTCCGCCGTGCCGCGCAGGTCGAGGTCGATCGAGCGGCCGGTCGCGTCGTCGAAGATCACGATCGTGCCGGACATGGCGTCGCCGGCCGCCTGCCGGACCGCGACCGCCACCGTCGCGAGCGGGCCCGACGCGACGCGCCGGTGGCCGTCGAACGCCGTGTAGGAAGGGAGAAGCGTGGAGAGCGTCATCGTGGTCGCCCATGGGCAGAAATCGGAAGACGCCATTTTTATCCGGGTATAAATAGAATGTCAATATCACCCTGGTAAAAATTTGCCGACGCCATGCGCGCGTCGGGTGAGCGCGCTGTCCGGTCTTCAGGGCGTCGCGGCCGGCATCGCGGTCACGCGCGCGCTGGCGAGCGCATCGTCGAGCGACACATGCCCTGCGAATGCCGACGACGCCGGTAGCGGCCGGTTTTCCTCGATCGCGTGGGCGAACTGCACGCCGGCGTCGTCGGCGAGCCGTGCGCGCAGCGCGGCGACGTGCGGAAACGCATCCTGCTCGAACACAGCGTGATAGTCCGCCCAGCGGGCGATTCCCGCGAAATACGCGTCGGCCAGCGTGCGTTGCGCGCCGAGCAGCCACGGACCGTCGCCGCGCTCGAGCAGCGCTTCGAGGTGACGGTGCGCCTTCAGCACCTTGCCGCGACCGTATGCCTGCAGCACGGCTTTCTCGGCGCCTTCGGCGCCGTGTTCGTACACGTACCAGAGCGCGCCGAACGCGCTGAAGAACGTCGTGTTCAACCACGCGAGCATGCGGTTCAGACGGTCGAAATCCGCGCTGCCCTGGCGGAACGCAAGGCCGCTGTCGAGTGCCTGTGCGCCGACATGGCCGAGGATCGCGACGCTTTCGGTCAGCACGTCGCCGTTCGCGGTCACGAACGCCGGCGTCTCGGCCGCGGGGTTCAGCGCGAGGAAGGCGTCGCTCGTCACGAGGCCCGGCATCGTGATGCGCGACAGCCGGTAAGGCCGGCCAGCCCATTCGAGCGCGACGATCGAGCCGAACGAGCAGCCGGCGGGAATGCCGTAGAGAAGGATCGGAGACATGGGGATTTCGCAGAAGTTGATCGAGCAATCATGCTCCCATGACGAACGATCGCGCAGTAGCCGCTAGAATCGAAACCCGTCGTTTCTCCTGGTGGACGCTGACAGTGAATCTGAACGATCTCTATCTCTTCGTACAGGCGGTCGACGCGGGCAGCATGTCGGCGGCCGCACGTCGGCTCGACCTGCCGAAATCGACGGTCAGCAAGCGCGTAGCCGAACTCGAGCGCACACTCGGCGCGCGGCTCGTGCATCGCACGTCGCGCAGCTTCCGGCTGACGCCGGTCGGCGTCGAATTCTTCGAGCATGCGCGCGCGGCGGTGATCGAGGCCGAAAGCGCGCGCGACGCCGTGCTGCGGCAGGCGGCCGAACCGGCCGGTGTCGTGCGGATCACGAGTTCGGTGCCGGTGGCGCAGCACATCCTCGCGCCGTGCCTGCCGGCACTGGCGATCGCGCACCCGAAGCTGCTGCTGCAGATTCACGCGAGTGACCGGCTCGTCGACATCGCGCAGGAAGGCTTCGACATCGCGGTCCGCAGTCATTTCGCGCCGCTTCCCGATTCCGCACTCGTGCAACGGCCGCTGGCCACGTCGCCGATCGTCGCCGTTGCGTCGGCGGCATATCTCGCGCGTGCCGGCACACCGGACGCGCCGACCGACCTCGCGCGGCACGACGGGCTTCATCCGGGTCCTCAGCCATGGCGGCTGCAGCGTGCCGGCGACACCGTCGAAGTCGCCCCGCGCATCCGGATGCAGGCGGACGAGTCGACGCTGCTGCTGCAGGCCGCGACGGCCGGCCTCGGAATCGCATGCCTGCCCGACTGGATCGCCGGCGCCGCGCTCGCGTCGGGCGCGCTCGTGCGCGTGCTGCCCGGCTGGCGGGCCGGCACCGTCACGACCACACTGCTGATGCCGCACCGGCGCGGCCAGTTGCCTGGCGTGCGCGCCGCGGTCGAGTTTCTCGCGGAACACGTCGCGGCCCACCACGGCGCCGACCCGGACGACGCGCACGCGTGAACGGGCCTTCCGGCGATTCGCGCTCACAATTCTTCGCGCCCACACCCAATCGATTCAATTCCTGAATCGATCAAGTCAGTAATTGGCATGAAAGCGCATATTTCGCCGTGACAGAATGATCCGGACGCCCTGCCCCGGGCATCGGCGTCCGGCGTCCGGCCTCCGGCCGGCAACACCACCACGAAAAAACGCGCGCACCCGACGCGCAGCCGCACGACGGCACCTTCCGCCCTTCGGAGGAGACACTGATGAATCCGCTTCAAGCATTGCCGGCGGCCGCGTCGGCAACGGCCCGGCGCACCCGCGTGCGCTGGCTCGTGCTGACCGTGCTGTTCGCGGTCACGACGATCAACTACGCGGATCGCGCGGCGATCGCGATCGCGGGCCCGGCGCTGGCCCGCGCGCTGCACCTGAGCCACGTGCAGATGGGCTTCATCTTCTCGGCGTTCGGCTGGTCGTACGTGATCGCGCAACTGCCGGGCGGCTGGCTGCTCGACCGCTTCGGGTCGCGCATCGTCTATGCGTTCAGCATCTTCTTCTGGTCGCTGTTCACGCTGCTGCAAGGCGGCATCGGCTTCTTCGGCGGCGCGGCCGCGTTCGCGCTGCTGTTCGGATTGCGCTTCCTGGTCGGCGCGGCCGAGGCGCCGTCGTTCCCGGCCAACAGCCGGATCGTGTCCACCTGGTTCCCGGCCGCGGAGCGCGGCACCGCGTCCGCGATCTTCAATGCCGCGCAGTACGCGGCGACCGTCGTGTTCGCGCCGCTGATGGGCTGGCTCGTGCACACGTACGGCTGGCAGTCGGTGTTTGCGGTGATGGGCGTGCTCGGCTTCGCGTTCGTGCTGGTGTGGAACCGCACGATGTACGACCCGAAGGTGCACCCGCGTATCAACGGCGCGGAGCTCGACTACCTCGCCGAAGGCGGTGCGCTCGTCAACATCGACCAGGCGACCGGCGCGCGCGACGGCGGGCCGTCGATGCGTCACGTGAAGGCGCTGCTGAGGAACCGGATGCTCGTCGGCGTGTACGTCGCGCAGTACTGCATCAACGCGCTCACCTACTTCTTCATCACGTGGTTCCCCGTCTATCTCGTGCAGGCGCGCGGGATGTCGATCCTCAACGCGGGGCTCGTCGCGTCGATCCCGGCCGTGTGCGGCTTCCTCGGCGGGATTCTCGGCGGCATCGTGTCCGACGCGCTGCTCAAGCAGGGTCAGTCGCTGTCGGTCGCGCGCAAGGTGCCGATCGTGATCGGCATGCTGCTGTCGATGTCGATGATCGTCTGCAACTACACCGATTCGCACGTGCTGGTCGTGCTGTTCATGGCGCTGTCGTTCTTCGGCAAGGGGCTCGGCGCGCTCGGCTGGGCCGTCAACGCCGACACCGCGCCGCGCCAGATCGCGGGCCTGAGCGGCGCGCTGCTCAACACGTGCGGCAATCTTTCCAGCATCACGACGCCGATCGCGATCGGCTATATCGTCGACACCAGCGGCTCGTTCAACGGCGCGCTGGTGTACGTCGTCGCGCACGCGCTCGTCGCCGTGATCTGCTACCTGTTCGTCGTCGGCGAGATCCGCCGCGTCGAGCTGAACTGAACGACGCGGGCCGCGCCGGCGGATCCGGCGGCCCGTGCATCACCGGAACCAGGAGCGAACCGATGTCCGAATCCCGCCGTGCCGGCACGCCGCGCGTCACGCGCATGCAGGTGATCCCCGTCGCCGGCCGCGACAGCATGCTGCTGAACCTGTGCGGCGCGCACGCGCCGTATTTCACGCGCAACCTCGTGATCCTCGACGACAGCAGCGGCCACACGGGCGTCAGCGAAGTGCCCGGCGGCGAAGGCATCCGCCAGGCGCTCGAGCGGATGACCGATCTCGTGGTCGGTCAGTCGATCGGCCGTTACCAGGCGACGCTCAACGCGGTGCGCGCGGCGCTGTCCGGCGCCGGTGCGACGGCCGGCCGCACGATCCGGCACGAGGTGACGTCGGCCGGCGAGGCGGCCGTGCTGCGCCAGCCGCACGAGATCAATCTGCGGCTCGACAACGTGATCACCGCGATCGAGGCCGCGCTGCTCGACCTGCTCGGCCAGCATCTCGACGTGCCGGTCGCGGCGCTGCTCGGCGAAGGCCAGCAGCGCGACGCGGTGCCGATGCTCGCGTACCTGTTCTACATCGGCGAGCGGCGGCGCACCGACCTGCCGTATCGCGACGAGACGCACGCGGCCGATCCGTGGTTCCGGCTGCGCAACGAAGCGGCGCTCACACCGGCCGCGATCGCGCAGCAGGCCGAGGCCGCGGTCGAGCGCTACGGCTTCGCCGATTTCAAGCTGAAGGGCGGCGTGATGGCCGGCTCGGACGAGATGGAAGCGATCGCGGCGATCAAGGCGCGCTTTCCCGACGCGCGTGCGACGCTCGACCCGAACGGCGCGTGGTCGCTCGACGAAGCGGTCGCGCTGTGCCGCGGGCAAGGTCATCTGCTCGCGTACGCGGAGGATCCGTGCGGGCCGGAAGCCGGTTATTCTGGCCGCGAGGTGATGGCCGAGTTCCGGCGGGCGACCGGCATCCCGACCGCGACCAACATGATCGCGACCGACTGGCGGCAGATGGATCATGCAGTGCGGCTGCAGGCGGTCGACATCCCGCTCGCCGATCCGCACTTCTGGACGATGCAGGGCTCGGTGCGGCTCGCGCAGCTGTGCCGCGACTGGGGGCTCACGTGGGGTTCGCACTCGAACAACCACTTCGACGTGTCGCTCGCGATGTTCACGCATGCGGCCGCGGCGGCGCCCGGCACGATCACCGCGATCGACACGCACTGGATCTGGCAGGAAGGCGACGCGCGGCTCACGCGCGAGCCGCTCGAGATCGTCGGCGGCCGGGTGGCCGTGCCGGAGCGGCCGGGGCTCGGGATCGAGCTCGACATGGCGCAGGTCGAGGCCGCGCATGCGCTGTATCGCGAGGTCGGCGGCACGGCGCGTGATGATGCGATGGCGATGCGGTATCTGGTGCCGGGGTGGACTTACGATCCGAAGCGGCCGAGTTTCGGGCGGGGGTGATGGCGGCGGAGCGGACACGCGGAAAAACAAAAGGGCCCGGTCTTGCGACCGAGCCCTTCGGAATCCGTTGGTGGAGCGGAGGAGGATCGAACTCCCGACCTTCGCATTGCGAACGCGACGCTCTCCCAGCTGAGCTACCGCCCCAACAGACAACCATCATACACATGCATTTCCGCGCTTGGCAATAGGGGTTCCGTCACCCCCGACGCGTCACTTCGACGGCGCGCCGGCCAGCACCCATTCGACCACGGAGCGCAGATCCGCGTCGCTCATGCGCGGGTGCGCCGGCATCGGAATCGCGCCCCACACGCCGGAGCCACCGTCCTTCACCTTCTTCGACAGCTTCGCGACAGCCTGCGGATCGGACTTGTAGCGGGCGGCGATGTCCTTGAACGACGGACCGACGAGCTTGCGGTCCACTGCGTGGCAGCCCATGCAGGCATTGCTGCGCGCGACCTTCAGGCCGTCGCCGACGTCCGCATGCGCCGTGCCGAGCGCGCCGGCCGCGAGCGCGGCCGTCGCGGCGCCCTGCACCATCCATTGCTTCAACTTCATCTGCGTCGACTTCATTGCGGCGTGGCCTTCGGGTTACCCGGATGCACGCTCGACGAATTCGAGATCGGCGCCGGCGGTTGCAGCGGCGTGGACTGGACCGACGCATCGGGCACGGCACCGACCGTCGCGGCATCCGCGGGCGCGGCAGCGGGCTGCGCGCCGGATGCCCCGCTCGGCGACGCGGCCTGCAATGCCTGCGCGTCCTGCGGCTGGATGTACTGGAACACCTTCACGACCTTCTCGACACCCGGCACCTGGCTCGCCGCATCCGCGCCGCGATTGCCTTCGTCGACCGTCACGAGACCCAGCAGGTAGATGTTGCCGCGCTCGCTGACGACCTTGTAGTAGTTCGCCGACAGCCCCTTCGTCGCGATGAACTCGGACTTCACGCGCCCTTCGAGATACGAGTCGTTCGCGCGCGACGACAGCGACGACGCCGGCTCCACCGACAACTCGTTGACGATCGCGCTCACGTTGTTGATGCCGCGCACGATTTCCTCGGCGCGCTGCTTCGATGCGTCGTTCGGCACTTCGCCCGTCAGCAGCACGCGACGGTTGAACACCGTCACGTTCACGTGCGACTGGTCCGGCAGCCCGTTGTTGATCTGCGTGAGCGACTTGACCTGGATCTCGCGATCCTCGGTCTGCGCGCCGAGCGTACGGCGATCGGTCGCGATCAGCGCACCGCCGCCGGCCGCCGCACCCAGCACGCCGAGCACGCAACCCTGCAGCGACATCGCGAGGCCCGCCGTCAGCGCGGCGAGCAACGTGGTTCTGACGAGCGTCTGTTTGACGCGGCTTTGGTTCATCGACGGCTCTCCTTCGTTCAATCCTCACCCAGCAGCATCGCGTCGATGCCGTCGCACAGGCAGTGGATGGTCAGCAGATGGACTTCGTGGACGCGCGCCGCGCGCGAGGCGGGCACGCTGATCGGAATATCGGTATCGGACAGCGCGGCCGCGACGGCGTGGCCGTCGCCGCCCGTCAGCGCGACGACGGTCATCTCGCGCTCGTGCGCCTCGTCGATCGCGGCCAGCACGCGCGGCGACGCGCCGCTCGCGTCGAGCACCAGCAGGATGTCGCCGGTCTGCCCGAGCACGCGCACCTGCTGCGCGAACAGCTGGTCGGCGGCGGATGCCCCCATGAGGCCGCCCTGCGACGCATCGGTGGCCAGCGCGATCGCGGGCAGGCCCGGACGCTCGCGCTCGAAGCCGCCGACGAGCGACACGGCGAGGTAGTGCGCGGCGGCGGCCGACGGGCCGTCCCCGCACGCGACGATCTTGTTGCCGTTCGCCAGCGCGGCGAACATCGCATCGACCGCGGCTGCGATCGGCAGCGACAGCGCGTCGGCCGCTTCGGCGTGTAGCGCGGCGCTGTCGCGGAAATGTTGCTGAATACGTTCGACTGACATCGATTCCTGGTGAACTGGGCGCGTGGGCACACCGCGCGCAACGTCATGGGTGCGGCGAGTTTACCGCACTCCGGCACCCTCTCCGGGGGTATGACAAGAACTCTTTACATCTGGTCACAGCTCGCGGCTACGCATCGTCGGCACGAAATGCATCGCGCAGCCACTCGAGCCGGCCGGCCTCGAACGCGACGACGTCGAAACGGCACGCGGCACCCGCGCCATGCCGTACCCAGAAATGAAGCGCGGCCTTGACCAGACGCCGCCGCTTGCGCCAGCCGACGCTCGCGGCCGCGCCGCCGTGCCGGGTGCTGCGTCGCGCGCGCACCTCGACGAACACGAGCGTGCCGTCGGGCGTGCGCATCACGAGGTCGAGTTCGCCGCCGCGCATCGTCACGTTCGCCGCGACGAAGGCGAGACCGCGGCGCTCCAGGAACTGCCGCGCGCGCTGCTCGAACGCCGCGCCAACCGACCTGGATCGCGCCGTGCCGGAAAAATTGCCGCCGCCGCGCGGCAAACCGCGCTCGCCGCCCGGCGCGGCCGGCGCGGCGTGGCACAATGCCGTCCTTGTTCCGCTTGCGCCGCGATTGCGCGCATTGCCTGCCATGACTGCCCTCCTCGAACTCGCGCAAACGCAGCACTACCCGCACGCCGCGCTCTACGTGGTCGCGACGCCGATCGGCAACACCGCCGACATCACGCTGCGCGCGCTGCACGTGCTCGGCCTCGCCGACCGCATCGCGGCCGAAGACACCCGCAACACGGGCCAGCTGCTGGCCCGCTACGGCATCTCGAAACCGCTCGTCGCCGTGCATGAGCACAACGAACGCGAAGCCGCGCTGCGCGTGATCGAGCTGCTGCGCGCCGGCGAACGCGTCGCGTACGTATCGGACGCCGGCACGCCCGGCATTTCGGACCCCGGCGCGCGGCTCGTCGACGCCGTGCGCGCGGCCGGCTTCGCGGTGATTCCGCTGCCGGGCGCGAGCGCGGCCGTGACCGCGCTGAGCGTGGCGGGCGACTGGGCGGGCGCGTTCACGTTCGCGGGCTTCCTGCCGCCGAAGGCGAAGCAACGTGCGAACGCGCTGCAGGCGCTCGTGCGGCACCCGTACGCGCTGGTGTTCTACGAAGCGCCGCACCGGATCGCGGACACCGTCGCCGCCCTCGCCGACGCGTTCGGCCCCGCGCGCCGGCTGCTGATCGCGCGCGAGCTCACCAAGCTACACGAGCAGCTGTTCCAGGGCACCCTGGCCGAAGGACAGAGCTGGCTCGACGGCGATGCGAACCGGCAGCGCGGCGAGTTCGTGCTGGTCGTGGAAGGCGCGCCGGCCGACGGCGGCGAAGCCGACGACACCGCGCACGACGCGCTGCTCAAGCTGCTGCTGGAAGAAGTGCCGGTGAAGAGCGCGGCGAAGCTCGCGGCCGCGCTGACGGGCGCGTCGCGCAACGCGCTGTATGCGCGCGCGCTGGTGCTGAAGGAAGGCTGACGCGCGAGCGCGGGCGGCCTCCGCCGCCCGGCACGCGGAAACGCAAAAGGGCTGCCCGAAGGCAGCCCTTTTGCGTAGGCGGACGAACCGCCGTGTTACCTCGCCGAGACCGACGCCAACATTTCGTCGCGTGCCTCGCGCGCTTCCTGCGGCGACAGCCCTTCGATCTTCACGCGGCCCGTGCCGGCATGCACGAGGCCGATCATCCGGGCAGCGGCATACGACAGGTCGAGCACGCGGCCGCGCTTGTACGGCCCGCGATCGTTGACCTTCACGACGACCCACTTGCCGGTCGACGCGTTCGTCACCTTGATGTACGACGACAGCGGCAGCGTGCGGTGCGCGGCGGTCAGCGCGTTCATGTTGAAGCGCTCGCCGTTCGCGGTGCGGCGGCCGTGGAAATCCCGGCCATACCACGATGCCCGGCCCGTCTGGCGGAAGTCGGACACATCCTTGCCGTCGATCGGCTCGGCGTCCGCCAGCGACGACTTCTTCGCGTCCTTGCTGTCGGCAGCCGGCATCGTTGCCAGCGCGGAATCGAAATTCAGTTGCTGCTTGTCGTCATCCGCTTTCGCGGCCGCGGCCGTCTTGTTGGCCGCGTTCTTCTGGTTGGCGCTGCCGGTGGTCTGGCTGGGTGGCACCGCACAGCCCGTCAGCGCAAAAAATAAAGCAATGGTCCCGAATCGAGTCGGAAATCGAAAATTCATCGACGTGTCGCCTTCTGGTTCGGGCCGCACCGATACAACGCTGCTGAACAACGCAGATACGCGGCCCGGACGGCAAATGCGTGCACGCCCCGCTCGGCTACGCGAGCAGGCGGCTAGCATGGGCGCGGCTTTCGTCTCTGCCGCAACCGTCCTGATTAGTTTTCACGTCTGGCGCAACCTGTCCCCGGCAGCCTGACCAGACCCCACATGCCGCCATCGAACATGGCTTTCACGTTCGCGCGCGTCGCGTACAGCCAACGCACAGGAACGGCGGCACAGGCCTCATCCGGCGGCGCGGCAGCAAGGCCGCAGACGGGCGCGCAGCACCCGGCCGGACAAGACGTGAGCACCGAATGCTCGGTGCTGGATACACCGCCGGACTCCCCGGCGGTCGATGCTTGACGGTGAATCCGACACCTCATTTAACGGGGTCGAAACACCAGTGAATTGCGTGAAATTCACGCGCAATGGGGCGCATTATACATAAACCAAAAGCCTGTCTCGAAAAGGACCCCGTCCGGACCATTGATTCTCACTATGGCTGTAACAATCGGGATGCTCGGAGATTGCCCGCACGAGCGCGTCCGACACCGCACCGCGGGACCGGCAGGCCGCGCGCGCGACCGGTACAATCGCTCCTTTTAGCCGCCGGTGTCTCCATGAAAGTCACGCTCATTCCGGTCACGCCGTTCCAGCAGAACTGCTCGCTGCTCGTCTGCGAAAAGACCGGCCGCGCCGCCGTCGTCGATCCGGGCGGCGATCTCGAACGGATCGAACAGGAGATCGCGCGGCAGAACGTGCAGGTCGAGAAGGTGCTGCTCACGCACGGCCACGTCGATCACTGCGCGGGCGCGAAGGCACTCGCGACGCACTACGGCGTGCCGATCGTGGGACCGCAGGAAGACGAGCGCTTCTGGATCGAGCAACTGCCGATGCAGAGCCAGCGCTTCGGCTTCCCGGCCGCCGAAACGTTCGAGCCGGACCATTGGCTGAACGACGGCGACACCGTGCAGTTCGGCGACGAGACGCTCGAGGTCTATCACTGCCCCGGCCACACGCCCGGCCACGTCGTGTTCTTCAGCCGCGCGCATCGCGTCGCGATCGTCGGCGACGTGCTGTTCGCCGGCTCGATCGGCCGCACCGATTTCCCGCGCGGCAACCACGCGGACCTCGTGCGCTCGATCAAGGAGAAACTGTGGCCGCTCGGCGACGACGTCACGTTCGTGCCGGGCCACGGCCCGGTGTCGACCTTCGGCGACGAGCGCCGCACGAATCCGTTCGTGTCCGACAAGGTGTTCGGATGAACCAGACCGCCATCCCCGAAATCTACGTCAGCACCGACGTCGAGGCCGACGGGCCGATTCCCGGCCCGCACTCGATGCTGAGCTTCGCGTCGGCTGCCTATACGGAGGACAAGCAGCTGATCGCGACGTTCTCCGCGAACCTCGAGACGCTGCCCGGCGCGCAGGCCCATCCGGTGCAGGAAGCGTGGTGGAAGACGGAGCCGGAAGCGTGGGCCGCGTGCCGGCGCGACCTGCAGGCGCCGGCGGCCGCGCTCGTCGCGTACGTCGAATGGGTCGAGGCGCTGCCCGGCAAGCCGGTGTTCGTCGCGATGCCGGCCGGCTTCGATTTCACGTTCATGTTCTGGTACATGATGCACTTCGCCGGACGCTGCCCGTTCTCGTGGTCGGCGCTCGACATCAAGACGCTCGCGTTCGCGATGACGGGCCTGCCGTACCGCAAGGCGATCAAGCCGCGCTTTCCGAAGCACTGGTTCGACGATCATCCGCATACGCATGTCGCGCTCGACGATGCGATCGAGCAAGGCGCGCTGTTCTGCAACATGCTCGCCGACCTGCGCCGCCAGCAGGCCGCGCTCGCGGGCCTCGCGGTGGCCGACACCGATCGGTCGGAACAGGCGGGGGCGGGACAAAACCCAACGGATCCGCGGGCAAATTAGCGAATCTCGCTCAACGGCGCGCCGCCAGATTGCCTTTCCTTTCCCGGCCCTCTAACATTCAGCGTGTTGTAGCTGCCGCATGGAGGCGCAGGTGACGCTCGATTCCTTTTCGCAAAAAATCCTTCGCCTGTTGCAGCTCGACGCGCGCCGTTCCGTGCAGGAAATCTCCGACCAGGTCGGCCTGTCGAGTACGCCGTGCTGGCGCCGCATCAAGGACATGGAACAGTCCGGCGTGATCCAGCGCTACACCGCGCTGCTCGATCGCGAGAAGCTCGGCCTGCACGTCTGTGCGCTCGCGCACGTGCACCTGACCCGCCACAACGAAGGCGGCGTCGAACAGTTCGAGCGCGAGATCGCGACCTGCCCGGAAGTCACCGAGTGCTACAGCACGACGGGCGAAGCCGATTACATCCTCAAGATCGTCGCCCCCGACATCAAGGCCTACGACGTCTTCCTGCACGAACGGATCTTCAAGATCCCGGCCGTGTCGCAGGTGCGCACGAGCGTCGTGCTGCGCGAAATCAAGTTCGACACGCAACTGCCGCTGTAACGCGCGGCCCGCGGTCGCGGGCGCCGCTCACGCCTGCGCCGGCAGCCCGCGCGTGAAGCCGATCCGGCGCGCGCCGAACTGGCGCTTCAGCGCGTCGACATCGAGCCGGCCGGCCAGTGCCGCGTCGGTATCGCCCGCGCCGGCGTCGAGCGTCACGTCGATCTCGAGCCCCGTGCTCAGGTAGTGCAGGTTGATCGCGGCCGGATGCAGCCCGCGCTGCGCGAGCGCGGCCTCGAGCCGCGCCGCGATCTCGGCACGCGGCGGCAGTGCGAGCGCCGGACGGCGCGCCGCGTCGTTCTCGGGATCGACGTGAATCAGCGCGTCGAGCACGCGCGGGTCGCGCAGCACGCGTGCGCGTGCGGTCTCCGCGATGTAATGCCCTTCGGAGACGGAGATCATCGGATCGACGAGGATGTGCGCGTCGACGAGCGCCGCATCGCCCATCTTGCGCGTGCGCAGGTCGTGCACGTCGCGCACGCCCGGCGTCGCGGCGAGCAACGCGCGGATCTCGGCCGTGTCGGTGGTGCCGAGTGCGCGATCCGACAGGTCCTGCAGCGCGTCATAGCCGAACGTCCAGCCCATGCGCGCGACCATGAAGCCGACGATCGCGGCGGCGATCGGGTCGAGCAGCCGCACGCCGGCGAGACTGCCGACGATGCCGATCGCAACGACGAGCGACGATGCGGCGTCCGAGCGCGCATGCCATGCGTTCGCGACGAGCATCGCCGAACGCACGCGCCGCGCCTCGCGCAGCATGTAGCGGAACAACGCCTCTTTCGACACGAGCACCGTGAGCGCGACGATCAGCGCGGAAAAATGGACGGCCGGGATGTTTTCGAGATTCACGAGACGGTTGCCCGCGCGCCAGAGCATGCCGATACCGACCGCGATCAGGATCGCGCCGAGAAACAGCGACGCGACGGTCTCGTAGCGGCTGTGTCCGTAATTGTGATCGGCATCCGGCGATGCGCCACTATGACGATTCGCAACCAGTACGACAAAATCCGAGATCAAATCGGAAATCGAATGGATACCGTCGGCAATCAATGCCTGCGAATGCGCAACCACGCCGACGACGATCTGAAACGTCGCAAGCACCACATTCAGCACAATACTGACGAGGGTGCTCTTGCGCGCGACCGCGTGCTTATCTGCGCTTTGTGCGTCGTCGGAAAACGTGGACATGAAATGCGAGATATCGGTTGGGATACGTAATTCTACCAAACGACCCTCGCGGGGCATTCCGATAACCCAAAATTTTCCATTTAAATCAATCGCTTATGCGAACGGGTCGCATTTTCATTCACGCGCCGTTTCTGACATATTCATGACAGAACGCATACATTCCGATTCCACGATACAAAAAAGCCGCGCTCCTGCACGGATACGCGGCTCTTTTCGAGGCAACGATGTAAACAGTTGTTTAAATCGTGAACTGTTCGCGGTCCTTGCCGGCGATCCAGCGCGGCGGCTTGCCGCGGCCCGACCACGTCGCGCCCGTTTCCGGATCGCGGTACTTCGCTGCCACGCCTGCGCGCGGACGACCGACCTTACCTGCCTTCGCGCGGCTGAGGCCGAGATCGGCGAGCGAAAAGCCGTAGTCGGCAATTTTCTGCTTCACGTCATTCAGCACTTCGGCGTATTCGCGCGACTTCGCTTCTTCGATTTGCTTCTCCAGCTTCTCCCGCTGGGCCAGCAGGTCCTTGTAAGAAGACATAGTTTCCCTTTCGATATGACCAATGGCGCCGATCTGCAGCCGGCTCACCATTCATGAAATATTTGTGCCTCGGATTTTGAAGGCAGAGATTAGCACAAAAAAGATTTGATAGAAGCAGGATTCATGAAAATCCCGAGACCAATTGTAATTCACGCATGTCATTTTGACCGTCCACGGCCTTTTCTCAAATTTTTACGCGCTTGCATAGAGATTAGGACATTACCGATCCGGAAATAGGCCTATCAGCATACGCAATTACCCGCATTCGGAAAAATCAAAGCTTTCATCCGGCGACATGTTTGCGAAAATCGTACGGCGCGAGACGCTAAACAGACAAAGCGGTATCCGCGGCCTCACGTCACATCCCGCGCGCAGTCCATCAACCGCTCGCGCAGCGCGCCGGCATCGCCCGGCACCGGGTCGAACGGCGTGCGCACACGGCGGCCGTCGCAGCGCCAGTCGGCGCCGTGGCGGTCGACGCCGAGCAGGTCGAGCCCGGCGCGGCGCGCATCGCTCGAGTCGTACGCGTCCCACAGCGCCCGTTCGTCGTCGAACCCGAGCGGCGGCAGCGCATCGAGGCCGGTGCCGTCCACCCAGCCCATCCGGCCGAATCCGCCGATATAGCGCAGCCGCTCGATATCGAGCGCCCAGAACGTGAAATCGCCCAGCGCGAGATAGCGCGCGGCGTCGGGTTCGTAGCGCAGGTAGCGCGCGGCGGCATGCGGCGCGTCGCCGAGCGGCACGAAGCGGCCGAGCAGCGTCGCGCGCTCCGCGTTCAGCACGTCGCCGTCCGGCGCGTCGACGACGAGGAAGCCCGCGCGCGGATCGGCGGCGAGGTTGCGTGTGTGCTCGGCGAGGCCGCTCACGAGAATCACGGGCCGATGATTCGCATCGGGTGCGAACGGCACGACCGTCGGATAGGGAAAGCCTTGCGGGTCGCGCGCGTGGGTCGCGAGCGTGCCGAGCGCGCAGCGATGCAGCAGGTGCAGGGCAAGGACGGGATCGATGTTCACGGTGACTCCTGCGATCGGAAGGCCTGGGGGCAACGGTGGCGAAGGCGCGCCGCACCGAAACGCGTCGGGCACGCCGCCTGCGCATCGATGTTACCCGCGGCGGCGGCTTGCCGGGCATCGGCCGGATGGCCGACGCGCCCCGTGCAAGCGGTGTGCGCGCCGATCACCATCGGCCGGACGGCCAGCGCGCCGGCAAGACCGTAAACGGTTCGATAGAATCGGACGAATCCGACGGGCGCGACGCGCCCGCGCATTGTCCATTCAAGAGCGTTCCGTGTCCGAATCCTCCTCCCGATCCTCGTCCGATTTTTCCGCACCGCCCGACGCGCATCGCGTGCTGGCGTTGCCGGTCCGCCAGCGCGCACGCACGGCCACGATGGCGCTGTTCTTCGTCGCCGGGATGCTGTACGCGTCGTGGGGCGTGCACGTGCCGACCGTGCGCGACAAGTTCGCGTTGAGCCCGGGGCTGCTGTCGATCGCGCTATTCGCGGTCGCGGGCGGCTCGATCGCCGCGATGCTGACGATCGCGCGCTGGATCGCGCGCGTCGGCTCGCGCACCGCGTGCCTCGCGGGCGGGCTCGTGATGGCCGCCTGCGCGGCGCTGATCCTCGTCGCCCCCGATTACTGGATGCTGCTCGTCGTGCTCGCGCTGTTCGGCTTCTCGATGGCGACGCTCGACGTCGCGATGAATGCCGAGGCGAGCGCGGTCGAGATCGCGCTCGGCAAGCCGATCATGTCGTCGCTGCACGGGATGTTCAGCATCGGCGGAATGTCGGGGGCGGCGGCCGGCGGCGCGCTGCTGTCGGCCGGCATGGCGCCGGCCGTGCATCTCGCGCTCGCGGCGGCCGTCAGCGCCGCGGTGCTGCTCGCCGCGAGCCCGTCCGTGCTGCCGCACGTGCCGCATCACGAACACGCGCATGGCGGCGGCAACCGCTGGCGCTCGCCCGCGCTGTGGATGCTCGGCGGCATCGCGCTGATCGCACTGATCGCCGAAGGCGCGATGTACGACTGGGCGACCGTCTACATGCGCGACGTCGTCGCGGCGAGCCCCGCGCTCGCGAGCGCCGCGTATGCGGCGTTCTCCGGCGGGATGGCGATCGCGCGTTTCGCCGGCGACGCGGTGCGCGCGCGCTTCGGCGCGCCGCAGCTCGTGTTCGCGAGCGCGTCGCTCGCGTGCGCCGGGATGATCGGCGCACTGCTGCTGCCGAACCCGATCGCCGTGCTGACGGGCTTCACGCTGATGGGCCTCGGCCTCGCGAACATGATGCCCGTGCTGTTCGCCGCCGCCGCGCGCGTGAAAGGCATCCACGCGGCCGAAGGCCTCGCGCACGTGGCCGGGCTCGCGTATTTCGGACTGCTGTTCGGTCCGGTCGCGATCGGCGCGGTCGCGCAGACCGCGAACCTGACCATCGGGCTGGCGGTCGTCGCGCTGTGCGCGGCACTCGTTGCGGCCATCGCGCCGAAGGTCCTCGCACACCTGAAGATCTGACCGCGCGGCGGGCACGCCAAAAAGAAAGCGCGCCTGCGTTGCCGCAGGCGCGCTTTCACCCCTTCTGTCGACCGCAGTTCAGCTTACATCTTCACTTCGTCGAGCAGCGTCTTCTTGCCGCTCTTGTAGTTGTACAGCGAGATCACGCCGTGCTGCAGGTCGCCCTTCGAGTCGAAGGTCGTCGTGCCGATCACGCCCGTGTAGTTCGTCGCCGGCATCGCCGAGACGATCTTCGCCGGATCCGTCGAGTTCGAACGCTTCATCGCGTCGACGACGATGTACACGGCGTCATACGTGAACGGTGCGTAGATCTGGATCGGCTGGCCGAAGCGCTTCTCGAACTTCGCCTTGAACGCGCTGCCGCCCGGCATCTTCTCGAGCGAAGCGCCCGCTTCCGAGCACACGATGTTGTCGGTCGCGTCGCCGGCCAGGTCGGCCAGCTTTTCCGTGCACACGCCGTCGCCCGCGAGGATCTTCGCGCGCACGCCAAGCTGCTTCGCCTGCTTCGCGAACGGGCCGCCGGTGGCGTCCATGCCGCCGTACATGATCGCGTCCGGATTCTCACCCTTGATCTTGGTCAGAATCGCGCGGAAGTCGACCGCCTTGTCGTTCGTCGCGTCGTGCGACACCACCTTCAGGCCGAGTGCCTTCGCCTTCTTCTCGAACTCGTTCGCGAGACCCTGGCCGTATGCGGTCGAATCGTCGACCACCGCCACGCTCTTGATGCCCTTCGAGTGCGCGTAGTTCGCGAGTGCCGGGCCCTGCTGCGCATCGGTCGCCACCACGCGATACGTGGTCTTGAAGCCTTGCTGCGTGTAGGCCGGGTTGGTCGCCGACGGCGAGATCTGCACGATGCCCGCATCGCTGTAGATCTTCGAGGCCGGGATCGACGTGCCCGAGTTCAGGTGGCCGATGACGGCGACGACCTTGTCGTCGACGAGCTTCTGCGCAACCTGCGTGGCCTGCCGCGGGTCGGCCGCGTCATCCTGCGGGTCGAGTTGCAGCGTGATTTTCTGGCCGCCGATCGTGAGACCCTTGGCGTTGATCTCCTCGACCGCGAGACGTGCACCGTTTTCGTTGTCCTTGCCCAGGTGTGCAATACCGCCCGTCAAGGGCGCGACGTGGCCGATCTTGACGACTTGATCGGCGGCCGCGTTGCTTGCCGCTGCAACGCACAGCATCGCCGCTGCGGTGATCGGCAACAGCTTTTGCATCTTGATATTCATGTAAGTCTCCAGTTTCGGTCCCAATAAACGCCATCGCCCGGTGCCCCGCTGCCATCCCTGTGTTTGCATTCACTGGACGATTCGCCGGTTGCATCGTTCATGCACTTGGCCTCAAGCACGTGGGAAGCAGCCGCTTTTAGCAGCCGCCCGCCCGTACTTGCGCGCAAGTGTAGGTGATCAAATTAATTTGTGGGACTTTTTTGGGGTAGTGGGAACACTACCGATACGGGCACTTTGGAGTGATTGCTCGAATATCGCTGCGAGCCCCGCCGGATAAGGGTTTCCGCTAATTTCGCACGGTCGCGCGAAAGGTTGATTTAAAGCATTCCCGGGTCATTTCGATTCGGTATTTTGTGCCCGGGATCATTGAATGAAACGCGCGTGACAACGCGCGCGTTTCGTGCGCCGACGCGAGCCGCTCCGGCGGTCGTCGAATCGTTTACGCAGGCACCGCGCGCCATTCGGCGTCGAGCGCGTCGACGAGCTGCGACGTCGTCAGCGAGGCGTCGCGCCGCCTGGCGAGCGGCGCGCCCTGCCCGGCCCACAGCGACAGATAGTCGCCGTCATTCGCGCGCGCGGCAGCCTGGCGCAGCGGCTGGGTCAGCGCGTTCTGCACCGGATACGGCGCGGCATCGGCCACGTGTTCGCCGAGCCGCATCATCAGCGCATTGCGCAATCCACGCGCATGGCGGCCGGTGATCGCGCGCGTGACCTGCGTCGACGTATCGGCGCTCGCGAGCAGCCGCGCTTTCCAGTCCGCCGCGATCGCGCTTTCCTCACACGTCAGGAACGCGGTGCCGAGCTGCGCGCCCTGCGCGCCGAGCGCGAGCGCGGCGGCGATCCCGCGGCCGTCCATGATGCCGCCCGCGGCGAGCACGGGCAGCCCGATCGCATCGACGAGTTGCGGCACCAGCGCGAGCGTGCCGATCAGCGCATCGTCGGCGGGGCCGATGAAGGTACCGCGATGGCCGCCGGCTTCGGCGCCCTGCGCGGACAGCGCGTCGGCGCCGGCCGCCCGCCACGCGAGCCCTTCGGCGACGTGCGTCGCGGTGCCGATCACGTAAGTGCCGGCGGCCTTCAGGCGCGCGACGTCGGCCGCGTCGAGCACGCCGAACGTGAAACTCGCGACCGGCACGCGCAGCGCGACGAGCGCGTCGAACTGCGCGCGGAAGTCGGGCGCGTAACGCGCGGGCGTGCTGCCCGGCGGCAGCCCGAGTATCGCGTTCAACGGATCGATTGCCGCGAGCGCGCGAGCGACGGTCGCCGCGTCGGGCGCGGCCTCGGGCAACACGAACAGGTTCACGGCGAACGGACGCGAAGTCGCCGCGCGAATCGCGGCGACTTCGGTCGCGAGACGGTCCGGCTCGAACGCACCGGCGCCGAGACTGCCGAGCGCGCCGGCGTTGGACGCGGCCGCGACCATCGCGGCCGTGGTCGCGCCGACCATCGGCGCCTGCACGAGCGGCAGGCGCAGGCCGAAGCGTTCGGAAAACGGGGTGGAAAATGCACGGGCTGGCATGGCGAATCCTTCGGGGACGATGCGCGAAAGCGCTTTGTAAAGGCCGACACGTCGACTCTATCGAAGCCGCACGCCGCCGAAAAATGAATAATCGAGATCGAAACGATCGCTGCGCGAGAAGCGGGTTCGGCACGCGGGTTCGAGCCGCGCACACCCGGCCGGCGCGCCGCTTGCGCGCGCTGCAGCGTCGCAGGATTGGTGGCACACTGGGCCGCCCCTATTTCCATCCGCGGCGCGCATGTCGCGCGCCCGTTCGCCAGGAGTTCCAACGTGACAGCCCAATGGATCGACATCCCGACCGGTAACGACAGCTTCGGCGGCTATCTCGCGCTGCCCAAGCGCGGCAAGGGCCCCGCCGTCATCATCGTCCAGGAAATCTTCGGCGTGAACTCGCACATTCGCGCGGTCGCCGACCAGTACGCAGCCGACGGCTTCGTCGCGCTCGCGCCGGACGTGTTCTGGCGCACGCAGCCGCGCGTCGAGCTGACCTACGAAGGCGCCGATCGCGACAAGGGCATCGAGCTGATGAAGAAGACCGACGTCGGCCTCGCGGTCGCGGACATCGGCGCGGCGGCCGACGCGTTGCGCGCGCGCCCCGAAGTCGCCGGCAAGGTCGCCGCGATCGGCTACTGCTTCGGCGGCCAGCTCGCGTACCGCGCGGCCGCGGCCGGCAAGGTCGATACGGCGGTCGCCTATTACGGCGGCGGCATCCAGAGTGCGCTCGACCTCGCGGGCAAGATCACGCAGCCGATCCTGTTCCACTACGCGGAGAACGATCACGGAATCCCGCTCGCCGCCGTCGAGCAGGTGAAGGCCGCGTTCGCGGGCCGCGACAACGCGTCGTTCCACCTGTACCCGGGCGCCGAGCACGGCTTCAACTGCACCGACCGCGCGTCGTACAACCAGCGCGCGGCGGCGCTCGCGCACGGCCGCACGCTGACGTTCCTCGCCGAGCACCTGTAAAGGCCGCCGGCAGCGGGTCCGGCGCGCCGGGCCCGCGTTATCCTCCTTTCATCGCCACAAGTCACAACGGGGGTGACTGCGATGCACTCGGACTATCTCGCGCATGACGCGATCGGCCTCGCCACGCTCGTGCGCGAACGCAAGGCGAGCCCGCGCGAACTGCTCGACGCCGCGATCGGCCAGGCCGAAGCGGTGAACGGCGCGATCAACGCGATCGTGCTGCAGGACTACGACGCCGCGCGCAAGCGCACGGAGCAGCCCGGCGACACCGGCACCGACGCGCCGTTCGCGGGCGTCCCGTATCTCGTCAAGGATCTGGGCGCGGCGGTCGCCGGGCTGCCGCTGTCGATGGGCAGCCGGCACTACCGCTACTTCGCCCCCGCCGACGATTCGCCGCTGATCGCGCGCAGCCGCGCGGCAGGGCTCAACGTGTTCGGCAAGACCAACACGTCGGAAATCGGCCAGATGCCGTACACCGAACCCGAGCTGTTCGGCGCGTGCCGCAATCCGTGGGACATCGATCACACGCCCGGCGGCTCGAGCGGCGGCGCGGCCGCGGCCGTCGCGGCCGGCATCGTGCCGCTCGCGCATGCGTCCGACGGCGGCGGCTCGATCCGGATCCCCGCGTCGTGCTGCGGGCTGTTCGGGTTGAAGCCGAGCCGCAATCCGGTGCTGGTCGACCTGCCGTCGAACGGCGAGCTGGTCGTCCAGCATGCGGTGTCGCGCAGCGTGCGCGACAGTGCGCTGCTGCTCGACGTAACGACCGGCCAGACGCTGCCGCCCGGCGCGCCCGGCACCTTTCTGGGCGCGCTCGACACGCCGCCCGGCCCGCTGCGGATCGGCCTCGTCGTCGACCCGATGCTCGCGCCGGCGCTCGCCGGCGACACGCGCGCGGCGCTCGACGACGCGGCCGCGCTGGTCGAATCGCTCGGCCATCACGTCGAACCGGCGACGCTGCACATCGACTACGCGCGCGCGGCCGAAACCTTTCTCACGCTGTGGGCGACGATCGCCGAGGAGCTGGTGCTGGGTGCGCGCGCGCTGACCGGGCGCACGCCGAAGCGCGCGGAGTTCGAGCCGGCGACGTGGGCGATGGCCGTCGTCGGCAAGCGCGTCGCCCGCGCGCGCCTGCCGGACGTGCTCGAATGGCAGCGCCAGCTCACCGTGCAGGTCGCGGGCCTCGTGTCGCGCTACGACGCGATCATGTGCGCGACGCTCGCGGGGCCGCCGGTCAAGATCGGCGAGCTGCAGCCGACGCCACTCGAAGCCGCGCAGATGAAGCTGCTCGGCGCGCTGCCGGTGAAGCCGCTGCTGCGCGAAATGCTCGCGAAAGCGTCGGAGAAGGCGTTCGCGTGGGCCGGCTGCACCGAGCTGTTCAACCTGACGGGCCAGCCGGCGATGTCGGTGCCGCTCTGGTGGAACGCGCGCGGGCTGCCGATCGGCGTGCAGTTCGTCGCGCGCCACGCCGACGATGCGTTGCTGCTGAAACTCGCGCGCCAGCTCGAACAGGCGCGGCCGTGGTTCGACCGGCGCCCGCCGCTGATGCAGGCGCAGCGCTGACGCCGGCGTGGCGGGCGGACCGGCCGACCGGCGGACCGGCGGACCGGCAGCGAAAAAAAGCCCCGCCGGTTTTGCCGACGGGGCTTTTGACGCATGCAACCGCGTGATGACGCTTACATCGAGAGCCGTTCGCAGATCGTCCGCGTCGCGGCCGCCGCGTTCAGCGTATAGAAGTGCAGGCCCGGCACGCCCGCGTCGATCAGGCGCTGGCACAGGCTCGTGACGACGTCCGCGCCGAACGCACGGATCGCGTCGCGATCGTCGCCGAAGCTCTCGAGCCGGCGCGCGACCCAGCGCGGCACTTCCGCGCCGCACATTTCCGAGAAGCGCATCAGCTGCGAGAAGTTCGTGATCGGCATGATGCCCGGCACGATCGGCACGTCCACCCCCAGCTTGCGCGCATCCTCGACGAAGCGGAAATACGCGTCGGCGTTGAAGAAGTATTGCGTGATCGCGGAATTCGCGCCGGCTTTCACCTTGCGCGCGAAGTTCTCGAGATCGGCCTTCGGCGAGCGCGATTGCGGATGGTATTCCGGATAGCCGGCGACTTCGATGTGGAACCAGTCGCCATGCTCGGCGCGGATGAAGCTGACGAGCTCGGACGCATAGCGCAGCTCGCCGACCGCGCCCATCCCCGACGGCAGGTCGCCGCGCAGCGCGACGATATGCCGGATGCCGTGCGAGCGGTACTGGTCGAGGATCGCGCGCAGGTTGTCGCGCGACGAGCCGATGCACGACAGGTGCGGCGCGGCCTCGAGGCCGTCCTTCTGCATGTCGAGCACGGTATCGAGCGTGCCCTGCTGCGTCGAGCCGCCGGCGCCGAACGTCACGGAGACGAATTTCGGCTTCAGCGGCAGCAGCTGCGCACGCGTCGCGCGCAGCTTCTCGACGCCCTCCGCCGTCTTCGGCGGGAAGAATTCAAACGAAAGTTCGATCGATTTCATGATTCGCAAGAGTGGGCTCGGCCGTCAGCCGATGTCGCGCTGCCCGAAGATCAGCGCGGACAGCAGCCACGACACGATGCTGTACAGGATCGAACCGAAGAACGCCGACCAGAAACCCGACACCTCGAAACCCTTCAGCAGCGACGACGCGAACCAGAAGCACAGCGCGTTCACGACGAGGATGAACACCCCGAGCGTGACGATCGTGACCGGCAGCGTCAGCAGGATCAGCACCGGCCGGATCACCGTGTTGATCAGGCCGAGCACGACCGCGATGATCAGCGCGGTGCCGAAGCTCTTGATGTGGATCGACGGCACGAGGTACGTGATGATCAGCAGCGCGAGGGCGTTGATGACCCAGGTGAGGATGACGCTCATGGAGGGCTCCGGTTCGGTTGTCGATCTGGTCGATCGGGTCGATCAATGCTCGGTGACCGCCGCCGGCCGCCATGCGTGCCGGCGCAGCGGCGGACATGACGCGACGGCCGGCGATCCGGCACCGTGCCGCCGTACCGCGCCCGCCCGATGCGGGACGCACGCGGCACGGCGGCGGCGGCGCATCAGTAGCGGTAGTGGTTCGGCTTGAACGGGCCGTCCTTCTGCACGCCGATGTACGAAGCCTGTTCGTCCGACAGCACGGACAGGTTCGCGCCGATGCGCGCGAGGTGCAGGCGCGCGACCTTTTCATCGAGATGCTTCGGCAGCACGTACACCTTGTTCTCGTACTCGTTGCCGCGCACGAACAGCTCGATCTGCGCGAGCGTCTGGTTCGCGAACGAGTTCGACATCACGAACGACGGGTGGCCGGTCGCGCAGCCGAGGTTCACGAGGCGGCCTTCGGCCAGCAGGATCACGCGCTTGCCGTCCGGGAAGATGATGTGGTCGACCTGCGGCTTGATGTTTTCCCACTGGTACTGGCGCGTCGACGCGACGTCGATTTCCGAGTCGAAGTGACCGATGTTGCAGACGATCGCGTTGTGGCGCATCGCCTTCATGTGATCGTGGTTGATCACGTGGTAGTTGCCGGTCGCCGTCACGAAGATGTCGGCCTTGTCGGCCGCGTATTCCATCGTCACGACGCGGTAGCCTTCCATCGCCGCCTGCAGCGCGCAGATCGGATCGATTTCGGTGACCCACACGGTCGCGCCGAGGCCGCGCAGCGACTGCGCGCAGCCCTTGCCCACGTCGCCGTAGCCCGCGACGACCGCGACCTTGCCCGCGATCATCACGTCGGTCGCGCGCTTGATGCCGTCGACGAGCGACTCGCGGCAGCCGTACAGGTTATCGAACTTCGACTTCGTGACCGAGTCGTTCACGTTGAACGCCGGGAACGGCAGGCGGCCGTCCTTTTCCATCTGGTACAGGCGGTGCACGCCGGTCGTGGTTTCCTCGGTCACGCCCTTGATGTGCGCGAGGCGCGTCGAGTACCAGGTCGGGTCCGCGTCGAGGTGCTTCGCGATCGACTTGAAGAGCGCGACTTCTTCCTCGTTGGTCGGCTTCGCGATCACCGAACGGTCCTTCTCGGCCTTCGAGCCGAGGATCAGCAGCAGCGTTGCGTCGCCGCCGTCGTCCAGGATCATGTTCGCGAATTCGCCGTTCGGCCATTCGAAGATGCGGTGCGAGAACTCCCAGTATTCGTCGAGCGACTCGCCCTTGAACGCGAACACCGGCGTGCCGGCTTCGACGATCGCGGCCGCGGCGTGGTCCTGCGTCGAGAAGATGTTGCACGACGCCCAGCGCACGTCCGCGCCGAGCGCCTTCAGCGTCTCGATCAGCACGCCGGTCTGGATCGTCATGTGCAGCGAACCGGCGATGCGCGCGCCCTTCAGCGGCTGCTGCGCCTTGTATTCGTCGCGGATCTGCACGAGGCCCGGCATTTCGGTCTCGGCGATGTTCAGTTCCTTGCGGCCCCAGCCGGCAAGCGCCATGTCGGCGACGATGTAATCCTTGGAAGCCTGGGAATCGATAATGGCGTTCATCACGCCCTCCTTTCTAAAAAAGTTCTAGAAATTGGTGACGTGAGCGCCGTTCAGGAAGCGGGGCCGGTGCAAATATCGCCGCACGGCTGCTTGGTGAAGCTTTCCGAGCCTGGCGGACGCAGGATGGTCCGTCGCAACGCTCCTCGGAAAACGGGAGGGATTGTAGCAAATCGGCGCGGGAAATGCGCGCCGCGCGCGGCATCGGCGCGCGTGTGGGCGCAATGAAAGGGTCAGTTCTCCGCGCCGACCCACGCCTGTTCGCGCAACCGCGCGCGCAGGCGCGCGACGGCCTGGCTGTGCAGCTGGCACACGCGCGACTCGCTGACCTCGAGCACCGCGCCGATCTCGCGCAGGTTCAGCCCGCGCTCGTAGTACAGCGACATCAGCAGCTTCTCCCGCTCGGGCAGCCGGTCGATCGCGTCGACGAGCGCCTCGCGCAGGTGGTCGTCGAGCAGCGCCGACAGCGGATCGGCATGATCGACGCGATAGCGGTCGAGGAACGGCTCGTCGTCGGCCGCGCGGTCGAAATCCTCGTAATAGATGAGCTGGCTGCCGTGCAGGTCCTGCAGCATCCCCTGGTATTCGTCGAGCGGCATCTTCAAGTGCTGCGCGATCTCGGTCTCGCTCGCCGAGCGGCCGAGCTGCTGCTCGACCTGGTGCACCGCGTGCTCGACCTCGCGCGACGTCTTGCGCAGGCTGCGCGGCAGCCAGTCGTTGCTGCGCAGCTCGTCGAGCATCGCGCCGCGGATGCGCTGGGTCGCATAGGTCTCGAACTGCGCGCCCTGGTCTTCCTTGTAGCGGCCGGCCGCGTCCATCAGGCCGATCATGCCGGCCTGGATCAGGTCGTCGAGGTCGACGCTCGCCGGCATCTTCGCGACGAGCTGCAGCCCCAGGCGCCGCACGAGCGGCGCGTATTGCGCGAGCACGTCGGCCTGGGTCATCTTTCCCTGAGCGTTGTACATCATGGCTCTCTCCTTGCGGTGGCGCTCACGCGGCGTGCGCCGCACCCGCCTCGTAAGACGGCTTGCCGCCCGCATGCACGGCGCGCCCCGCGCCCGCGCTCGGGCGCATCGGCCAGTACAGCAGGTCGGCGGCAATCTGCCGGTAATCGCGCGCGGCGGCCGACGACGGAAACGCGTCGACCGCGGTATGCATCAGGTCGCGCGCATGCTCGACGAGCGGATCGGCGTTCACGCAGCCGGCGTCGGCGATCGACACCGTCAGGTAGCGGCTCGCGACGCCCGCGAGGTTGTCGAATGCGGTCCTGGCGTCGGCGTGGCTGCCGACGTGATTGGTCAGCACGCGGAACTGCGCGACCGCGTGCGCGAAATGCAGGCGCTTCATGCACGCGTACGCCTCGGTGATCGCCTGCGCGGCGACCCGCGTGACGATCAGCACGTCGTGCGCCTCGCGCGCGAGCGCGGAGAACCCGCCGTCGGCACCGAGCTGCGCGTCGACCAGCACGATGTCGGCCTGGCCGTCGATGAAGTCGCTCAGCTGCGTGTCGCTGTAGCCGTCCCGCGCGAGCCGCGCGGCCGCGCACAGGCCGAAGCCGGCGGCGACGCGCGTGCGTTCGCCGTCGCGCAGCCAGGCGCCCGTGAGCGTCGCCGCGGCCGAGTGCACGTCGGCGCGCTCGTCGACGACGAGCACGTCCTTGCCGAGCGCGGTCAGCGCCGCCGCGATGTTCACGACGGTGGACGTGCAGCCGACGCCCGCCGGCCCGCCCGTCACCGTGACGATGCGCGACGCGCGCCCGGCCAGCAGGCGCCGCAGCCCTTCGGCCTGGTCGATGATCCGTTTATCCAAATCGCACCTCGTGCAGCTCGGCGGTGGAACGTGCGGTCAGTGCGGACAGCAGCGTCGGCATGTCTTCGTCTTGCGGCACGAAGGGCGAGCCGTCGCGCGGCACGCAGAACGCGCTCTTCAGCAGGAATTTGGTCGACGCGACGTACAGGTTCTCCGGCACCTTCTGGCCGGTCGACACGTAGTGGACCGGCAGCTTGTAGCGGATCACCGTGTCGAGCACGCCGCCGAGGTGGGTCGCCTCGTCGAGCTTGGTCAGGATGCAGCCGGCGAGATCGGGGTGTGCCGCGTGCGGATGGTCGGCCGCGCTGCGGTAGGCCTGGACGACCTCGTTGAGCGTGTCGCCGTGGCTCGTCGCGTTGAGCAGCAGCAGGCGCTGCACCGGCGCGTTCGCACCGTGCAGCATCGCGATCTGGTCGGACAGCGCGCGGTCGCGCTGGCTCATGCCGATCGTGTCGATCAGCACGATGTGCTTGTTGCGCAGCTCGGACAGCGCGAGCTCGAGATCGCCCGCATCCTTCACCGCGTGCACGGGGACGCCGAGGATCTTGCCGAAGATGCGCAGCTGCTCGTGGCCGCCGATCCGGTAGCTGTCGGTGGTCAGCAGCGCGACCTTGCTCGCGCCGAAGCGCATCACGCAGCGCGCGGCGAGCTTCGCGGTGGTGGTCGTCTTGCCGACGCCGGTCGGCCCCATCAGCGCGAACACGCCGCCGCGCTCCATCAGCGCGTCTTCGTTCCCGAGCACCGGCAGGTTCGCCGCGAGCACCGACTGCGCCCAGTCGGCGGCCTGCTCGAAGGTCTGCGCGCCGTCGCCGGACGGCAGGTTGTCGACCAGCATGCGCACCAGCTGCGCGGAGAAGCCGGCCGAGAACAGGTGCTTGGTCAGCGCGCCGTGCACCGGGCTGCGGCGCTGGCGGTCGTGCCACATCAGGCTGTCGAACTGCGCTTCCATCATCCCGCGCATCGCGCCGAGCTCGTGCATCACCGTGTCGTTGACGATGCTCTCGACGCGCGCCTTCACCGCGTCGGCCACCGCGGCGGCGGCCTCGGCGGACAGGCGCGGGCGTTCGGCCGGCTTCGCGGCGCTCGTTTCGCCCTGGCGGGCCGTCGCGGCAGCGGCGGACGGCATCCGGCGCTCGGCGTCGCGCACGATGTCGCGCGCCCAGGCGGCCGGCGTCGCGGGTGCGGCGTCGTGCTGCGTGCGGGCCGGCGCTTGCGGGGCGGCCGGGGCGGCCTGCGCGCGGGCGATCAGCGCTTCGCGCTGTTGGGTCAGGCGCTTCGCGTGCTCGACGAGCCACGGCGCGGGTTCGGACGATGCCGCCAGCGTGCCGGCAGCGGTGATCGGCGCAACCGGCGCAGCCGATGCCGCAGCCGTTGCGTGCGCGTCGGCATCTGCGTCGAAGGCGGTCGATTCCGCGGCCGGCTCCGTCGCTTCGGCGCGCGCGCCGAACACCGAAGAAAACACGTCCGGGAGCCCGCCCTCGCCTGCCGCATACGGATTGACGGTCGGGCGCGCGTGCGCGGCACCCGGGCGCGACACGATGCCCGGCACGGCTGCGGCCGGCACGGATTCCGGCGTGCGCGGCGCGAGGCTGCGCGCTCGGGCCGCGGCCGGCGGCGTGACCGCGGCGAGATCCGAATCGGCGAGCGCGACGATTTCGACACTGCCGTCATCGAGCGTGCGGTTCGACAGCACGACGGCGTCGGCACCCAGTGCCTCGCGCACGAGGCGAAGCGCGTCGCGGCTGGTCGCGCCGGTGAATTTGCGAATGTTCAAGCGGAACCCCCGATGACGTTAACGACTTTGATCGTGCGCGTATCCGGCACTTCGGCATACGACAGCACTTTCAGTTGCGGCAGGCTGCGGCGCAGGAAACGCGCGAGCATCGCGCGCAGCGCGTGCTGCACCAGCAGCACGGGCGGCAGCCCGAGATTCTGTTGACGCAGCATCGCTTGCTGCGTGCCGGTCAGAAGGTTGTGCGCGAGGCCGGGTTCGAGGCCCGGGTTCGCGCCGGTGGCGAGCGCCTGCGACAGCACGCGCTCGAGATTCGAATCGAGGCCCATCACCTGCATCTCGCCCGCGCCCGGATACCACTGCTGCGTGATCGCCCGGCCGAGCGACAGCCGCACCGCGGCGGTGATCTCGTACGCGTCGCCGCGGCCCGCGTGTTCGGACACGGCCTCGAGGATCGTGCGCATGTCGCGGATCGGCACGCCTTCCTCGAGCAGGTTCTGCAGCACTTTCTGCAGCGTCGTCAGCGAGATCGTCTTCGGCACGAGGTCCTCGACGAGCGACGGTGCATCCTTGCCGGTGCGCTCGACGAGCGACTGCACTTCCTGGCGGCCGAGCAGCTCGGCCGCGTGCTGCACGACCAGATGGTTCAGGTGGGTCGCGACGACCGTGCTCGCATCGACGACCGTGTAGCCGTACACCTGCGCCTGCTCGCGCATCGCGACGTCGATCCACACGGCCGGCAACCCGAACGCCGGGTCCTGCGTCGTGGCGCCCGGCAGCGCGGCCGTCACCTGGCCCGGGTTGATCGCGAGCCACTGGCCCGGGAACACTTCGCCCGTGCCGACCTCGACGCCCTTCAGCGCGATCCGGTATGCATTCGGCCGCAGCTCGAGGTTGTCGCGGATGTGGATCACCGGCGGCAGGAAGCCGATTTCCTGCGCGAATTTCTTGCGGATGCTCTTGATGCGCTTGAGCAGCTCGCCGTCGCTGTTCTTGTCGACGAGCGGGATCAGCCGGTAGCCGACTTCGAGGCCGAGCGGATCGATCAGCTGCACGTCGTCCCAGGTCGCCTCGTGGCTGTCGCCCGGCAGCGCGGCGGGCGGTGCGATCTCGGTCACGTCGCCGGCCGCCACGCGGGCCGCTGCGCGACGCGTCTGCGTGCGGGCCAGCCAGATCGCACCGCCGCCGAGGGCGAGGAACGCGACGTGCGGCATGCCCGGGATCAGTCCCATCAGCACGATGATCGCGCCGGTGATGTTGAGCACGCGCGGGTTGGTGAACAGCTGGCCGGTGATCTGCGTGCCGATGTCCTCGTCGGTCGCGACGCGCGACACGATCACGCCGGCCGCGGTCGAGATCACGAGCGACGGGATCTGCGCGACGAGGCCGTCGCCGATCGTCAGCAGCGTGTAGTTTGTGCCGGCCGCGGCGAAGCTCATGTCGTGCTGCACCATCCCGACGATCAGCCCGCCGATCACGTTGATCGCCATGATGATCAGGCCGGCGATCGCGTCGCCGCGCACGAACTTCGACGCGCCGTCCATCGACCCGTAGAACTCGGCTTCCTGCGACACGGCGAGGCGGCGCTTGCGCGCCTGTTCCTCGTTGATGAGGCCGGCGTTCAGGTCGGCGTCGATCGCCATCTGCTTGCCGGGCATCGCGTCGAGCGTGAAGCGCGCGGACACTTCGGCGATCCGCCCCGCACCCTTCGTGATCACCATGAAGTTGATTATCATCAGGATCACGAACACAACGATGCCGACCGCGAAGTTGCCGCCGACGAGGAAGTGGCCGAACGCCTCGATCACCTGGCCGGCGGCGTCCGGCCCCGTATGGCCTTCGAGCAGCACGACGCGCGTCGACGCGACGTTCAGCGACAGCCGCAACAGCGTCGAGAACAGCAGCACGCTCGGGAACGCCGCGAAGTCGAGCGGTTTCATCGTGTACATGCTGACGAGCAGCACCATCACCGACAGCGCGATGTTGAACGTGAACAGCAGATCCAGCAGCAGCGGCGGCAGCGGCAGGATCATCATCCCCAGGATCATGCAGATGAGGATCGGGCCCGCGAGCGAGCGCAGGTTGGTGCCCGCGAACGGGTTCGGGCGTTTGGCGAACAGGCCGGTGGTCGGGGTGCTCATGCTGCGTTCCCTTGCTTGCCGAGCGTGTCTTCGGCTTCTTCACGCTCGTCGTCGGCCGATACCGACGACCCCTTGTCGAGGTCGGCCGGCACGTCGAGATCGACCGGCGCGGCCGGGAACGCGCCGCCTTCCGAGCGGAAGCGCCGCAGCTGGTAGACCCACGCGAGCACCTCGGCGACGGCCGAGTACAGCGAGCCGGGAATCTCGCGTTCGAGTTCGACGTTGTGATACAGCGCACGCGCGAGCGGCGGCGCCTCGAGCAGCGGCACGTTGTGCTCGGCCGCGAGTTCGCGGATGCGCGCGGCGACGAGGTTCACGCCCTTCGCGACGACCTTCGGCGCGCGCATCTCGCCGTCCGTGTACTGCAGCGCGACGGCGAAGTGCGTCGGGTTCGTGACGACCACGTCGGCCTTCGGCACGGCGGCCATCATCCGGCGCCGCGCGATCGCGCGCTGCTGCTGGCGGATGCGGCCCTTCACGTGCGGATCGCCTTCGTTCTCGCGATGCTCGCGCTTCACTTCTTCCTTCGTCATGCGCAACTTCTTGTTGTACTGCCAGAGTTGGTAAGGCACATCGAGCGCGGCGACCACCAGCATCCCGGCGACCGTCGTGCCGCAGCACACGGCGACCAGATGCATCGCATCGGCGAGCGCCGAGCCGAGCGGCTGGGTCGCGAGGCCGAGCAGCTCGTCCTTGCTGCGCCAGATCGCAATCCCGCCGATCCCGCCGACGACGAGCGTCTTCGCGAGCGACATCCCGAGCTGGATCGGCCCCTGGATCGAGAAGATCCGGCCCAGGCCCGAGATCGGGTTCAGGCGGTCGAACTTCAGCTCGAAGGTCTTCTGCGAGATCAGCCAGCCGCCGAGCGCCATCGGCGCGAGCAGCGCGGCGAGGCCGGTGAGCGCGAGGATCGGCAGCAGCGCGGCGAGACCCTCGAGGCTTGCGCTGCCGGCCGCCGACAGCATCCGGTGCGTGTCGAACGCGGTGGCGCGGTCGAACGCGAATGCGCCACGCAGCATCGTCTGGAGGTGGGCGCCCGACGGACCCGCGAGCAGCCACGCGCCGTAGAACCCGGCCGCGAGCAGCGCGAACGAAGCCAGCTCGCGCGAACGCGCGACCTGCCCCTCCTCGCGCGCCTTCTCGCGACGCCTCGGAGTGGCGGCTTCGGTTCTGTCGAGATCGCTCTCGTCTGCCACGGGGCCTCCAGTCGGGTACGGCGAAATGCCGTTTTCCAGTGACACCGATTATTCATGCGCCCGTCAAACGCCGATCGGTCGAGCAAAGCCGGGAAAGGGGGGTATTTCGAGGAATCGGGCGAGCGGGGGCGGCGAGCAGCCGGCGGGTAGCCGGCGGGCGGGTGCGGCGCGCGGGGAGACGATGGAAACTGCGTTCGCGGGCGGGTGTGGTGGCGGGGTTGCTGGGTTGCGGGGTTGCGGGGTTGCTGGGTTGCGGGGTTGCGGGGTGGCGGGGTGGCGGGGTGGCGGGGTGGCGGGGTGGCGGGGTGGCGGGGTGGCGGGGTGGCGGGGTGGCGACGTGGCGACGTGGCGACGTGGCGACGTGGCGACGTGGCGACGTGGCGACGTGGCGACGTGGCGACGTGGCGACGTGGCGACGTGGTGGCGTAGTGGCGTAGTGGCGTGGATGAAGGTGTGAAGCGGGAAATGGGGAAACGGTGAAGCGTGGGATCCGCCAAGCCGCCAAGCGGCGAAGCGGCGAAGCAAGGCAGCCGCGAAGCGATCGTCGCCCCGCCCCGACACGACGGCGTCGCGCGTCGGGGCGGGCGGCGCTCAGATCGCCGGAATCGGATCCGAGCCGAAACGATTCGGGCCGTTGGTACCGCGCGAGCACATCCACACGAGCAGCAGAATCCCGCCGACGAGCGGAATGAGCGCGATCAGCAGGAACCAGCCCGAGCGGCCCGTATCGTGCAGGCGGCGGACGGTGACCGCGAGGCTCGGCAGCACCAGCGCGAGCGACACGACGGCCGCGACGATCATCAGCAGCAGCGAGATTGCGCTCGTGTCGCGCCCCACCATGGTGATCACCTGGCAGAGGATCGACACGACGCTCGTGAGCAACGCGAAATACCAGTATTCCGCGCGGCGCGCGCGGCCCTCGAATTTCGCGTATTGATTGAGTGCGGCACGAACGGCTTCACTGAAATTCATCTTATTGCCCTCATGTTTTATATCGATGCCCCCGGAAACAACGCGGGCATTATAAGTTTGAATTTCTTCGCATCGCATCTCCTTTCGCGTGCCGACCAGCTCGCGCGCCGGCTCTCGCATTACCGGAGCGGCCGCAGCGGCCGCATGCCGTATCGCCGACGCGCATGTCACGTCATTTTTATAATCGCGACGATCTGACGGAAATCGCAGCAAGATAATCCATGACTTGATTACACCAGCGTGAAACGTATCTCTATCGATAATCGAAACGATCGTTCCGCGCTGATTGACCGACCGGCCGGGAATATCGTCGGACGTCGCGTGCGCACGTCGAAAACGGCACGTCCCGGCCGGCGTTCGCTAGCCGGCCGCCGCCTGCTGCAGCGCGCCGAGATCGAGCTTCTTCATCTTCATCACCTGCGCCATCACGCGTTCGGCGCGTGCCGGGTCGCCCGCCATCAGTTCGGGCATCTGCACGGGCACCACCTGCCACGACACGCCGAAGCGGTCGCGCAGCCAGCCGCACTGCTGCGCGCGCTCGTCGCCGCCTTCGGCCAGGGCCGCCCAGTAGCGGTCGATCTCCTGCTGGTCGCGGCAGTTGACGACGAACGACACAGCCGGTGTGAGCGGGAACGCCGGGCCGCCGTTCAGCGCGAGAAACGCCTGCCCGTCCAGTTCGAACGACACCGTCATCACCGCGCCCTCCGCTTGGCCCGACGCCTGCGCGCCGGACTTGCCGTAACGGGCGACGTGCAGGATGCGCGCGTCGTCGAACACCGACACGTAGAAGCGGGCGGCCGCCTCGGCGTCGTGGTCGAACCACAGAAACGGCGTGATGCGTTGGATACGCTGGCTCATGGCGCTGTCTCCTCGATGTCGTGCCGGCACCGGTGCCGGTCTTATATCGTAGGCGCTGGCGCGGCGTTCCCCGGTAATCCGGGTTGAACCATAAAAAAAGGGGGCGATCGCTCGCCCCCTTCCTGCTGCTGCCGCTCGTGCGCGATCAGAACGCGACGTAAGGCTGCGCGCCGCCGGTCGCGGTCCGGTCCATCCCGAAGTAGATCGTCTTGCCGTAGAAGTGCGGCATGCCGAGATCGAGCCAGCCGGCCGCGCCGAACGGGCCGGCGATGTCGTTGAACGCGAACGTCGACGCATTCGCGAACAGCGAATCGGCATTCGCGACGGGCATCGACACGCCGCCCGACTTCCCGTTCTGGCCGGTCAGCGTCGCCGTATAGGTGGTCGTCGACGACGGGCAGTAGAACTGCGTGTTGGTCGAGCAGGCCTTCTGCGCCGAATCGTTGAAGAAGTACGCGTTCGAGCCCGTATCGAAGAACGCGGTCACGTTGCCGCCGAGGAACGTCGCGCTCACGTCGCCCGTCGTCGTCGACGTCAGCACCGTCGACGCCCCCAGCGCGTTGTTGCCCTGCGTGCCGATCCCGAACGTCAGCAGGCCCGTCGCGCTGCCCTGCCCGCTGCTCGAGATGTTCGGCATCTGCACGATCACGCCGTTGTTGTCGGTCGCGAAGCGATGGACCGGGTTGGCCACCTGCTGCGCGACCGGCACCAGCGTCACGGCGCAGCTCGCATTGCCGTTCGGGCACGCGTAGTAGTTGTTGGACGTCGCCGACGTCGACGTCGCGCAGCTCGTGCCGCAATCGACCGGCGCCGGCCCGATGCCGAGGATGCCGTTCGCACCGAGGTCGCTCGCCGTGTTGGCCGACGTCCTGGCGCCGTTGTTCGAGCACGAGCTCGGCACGTTGGTCGTGCCGAGATCGCCGATGATCTGCACCGGCAGCGAACCCGCCTGCTCGGTACCGATCGACAGGTCGACGGTACGCACCGAGCCCCACGTGAAGCTCGACACGAACTTGCCGCACTCGGCGACCGGCGCGCCGCCGCTCGTCGTCTGCGGCAGGTTGTTCAACACGCCCGACGACAGCGCGCTGCTGACCAGCCGCAGCCCGTACGACGCGGTGTCGACGAGCACGTTGTTGACCACCTGGCAGTTCGTCGTGCCCGGCACGCAGATCTTCACGTTGACGGTCGGGATGTTGATCACGTGCGCGACGCCGGTGCCGACCGTGATCACGGCCGTGTTCGCGGTATTGCCGTCCGATACGTTGGAGCCGCCGCCATTGCCGCCGCCGCTGCCGCTGCCGTTGTCATCGCCGCCGCCGCAGGCGGTCACGAGCATGGCCGTCACGGCCGCGACGCTCAGCAGCCCGAGCCAGCGCCTGAAGGTACGAGGAATTCTCAAGATCGCTCTCCCGCTGTCACTGGATGTCGTTGCCGGTCAGCCCGGCAGGCAGCGCCGCCGGCAGCCACGCCTGGCCCGCGAAGGCGCCCATGTGGCCGCCCGTGCGGATCACGAGGCCGCTCGTGTCGACGGACACGGGCGCGCGCCAGCCGCGCGCCGCATGCGCGGCCTGGACGCCGGCGGTGTACTGCGGGAAATAGCTGCCGAGCAGCGACTCGAGGTCCGGCATGCTCGGCCCGCGCCAGGCGAGGCCGAACACGGTGCCGGCCGCGCTCGCGTATTCGTGGATGACGGTGCCCGATCCGAGCGTGATCTCGCGGACGGTGTAGGCGGCCGCGCTCGCCTGAGCGCCGTCGGCGGAGCGCATCGCGCGCTGCAGCGCGCGCACCGTGGCGGCGTGATCGTCCGCCGGCGGCGACATCGGTGCGCCGCCCAGTTCGGCCTGTGCGTGGACGGCCCACAGCACACCCATTGCAGCCGTCGCGTGCGCGGCGGCCCAGCCCAAGCGTTTCAGCTTCACGTTCCCCCCCAAAGGGACTGGCTTCGTTGCCGGCGGTGCCGCCATCAGTCGCGGCGCCGCGGGCCAACAAATCAAAGTCTTAAGATTGACGCTTCGTTGCTGCTGATGCGTAGTATGCCTGCGGAGTGTGTCGGAGTGTCAATTCGACGATGCATGACGCGGCGCAGCATGACGCGCGGCACGACCCGCGCGCGGGGGACTCGGCGGGAGAGGCAGGGTGAAAGCCACGCGCACCGGGCGCTCCGCGAACGGGAGCGGCCCGGTGGCGTGCGGTGCGGCACGGTCAGAAGCCGAGACTCGCGAGCAGGTCGTCGACCTGCGCCTGGTCCTGCACGACGTCGGACTTGCCTTCCGGTGCGATCTGCGGCCCGTTCAGCAGCGACTCGGGGCTGCCGGTCGCGCTGATCTGCTCGGCCGCGAGCGCGGCCGCGGTCGCCGCGAACTGCTCGCGCCGCTCGGGCGCGATGTTCTCGACGAGCACGGTGAGCAGCTGCTGCTCGATCAGATAGACCATGTCCATGATCTTCTTGATCACCTGCCCGGTCAGATCCTGGAAATCCTGCGCGAGCATGATCTCGAGCAGCTGCGCGCTGGTCGCGGACGTCGCTTCGGGCAGCGCGCGCAGGAACGTGCGCGTGTCGTCCATCAGCTCGCGCACTTCCGCATGCTCGATCGGCGTCGCGTACCACTGCGCCCAGCGCGCGTCGAGCGCCTCGGCCTCGTTCTGGATGCGCGCCTGCACCGGCTTCGCGACCTCGATCGCGTTCAGCACGCGCTCGGCCGCCTGCTCGGTCATCGTCGCCACGTAGCGCAGCCGGTCGCGTGCATCGGGCACGGCTTCCGCCGCGCGCTCGACATGCTTGTCGAGCCCGAGCTCGCGCATCGAATCGCGCAGCGCGCGCGTGACGTGGCCGATGCGCGCGAGGATCCGGTCGCTCGCGTAATCGGCGCCTTCGGCGTGACCGTCGGCGCTGAACGCAGCGCCGGCGAGCGCCGCATGGATCGGCTCGTTCACGTCAGCTCCCGGCCTTGGCCATCTTGTCGATGATCTTGTTCAGCTTCTCGTCGAGCGTCGCGGCCGTGAACGGTTTCACGACGTAGCCGCTCGCGCCGGCCTGCGCGGCCGCGATGATGTTCTCCTTCTTCGACTCGGCCGTGACCATCAGCACCGGCAGATGCGTGAGCGTCGCGTCCGCGCGGATTTCCTTCAGCATCGCGAGGCCGTCGAGGTTCGGCATGTTCCAGTCCGAGATCACGAAGTCGAAGCCGCCGCCGCGCAACCGCGCGAGGCCGGCCGCGCCGTCCTCGGCTTCGTCGACGTTCGTGTAGCCCAATTCCTTGAGCAGGTTGCGGACGATCCGGCGCATCGTCGGGAAATCGTCCACCACCAGGATTTTCATGCTCTTGTCCATCGTCGTTCCTTTGCAGATTCGTTACCGTCGGGGCCCGCGGCTTCGCACGTGCCCCGTGACATTTCATTCAGACGCGTTGCACGCGGTCACCCATCGTCGCCAGCCGCGCCATCACGCGCCGGCTCATTTCCGCAAGCGGCGCGACCTCGTCCGCACCGCCGAGCGCGATTGCCTCGCGCGGCATCCCGAACACGATGCAGCTCGCCTCGTCCTGCGCGAACGTGTGGGCGCCCGCGCGCTTCATGTCCAGCAGGCCGGCCGCGCCGTCGCGGCCCATCCCCGTGAGGATCACGCCGATCGCGTTCTTGCCCGCGTGCTGCGCCGCCGAGCGGAACAGCACGTCGACCGACGGCCGGTGGCGGTTCACCGGCGGCTCGTCGGACAGCTGCGCGATGTAGTTCGCGCCGCTACGCGCGAGCAGCAGGTGCGCATGGCCCGGCGCGATGTACGCATGGCCCGGCAGCACGCGCTCGCCGTGCTCGGCTTCCTTCACCGCGATCCGGCACAGGCCGTTCAGCCGCTGCGCGAAGGACTTCGTGAAGCCGGGCGGCATGTGCTGCGCGATCAGCACCGCCGGCGCATCCGGCGGCAGCGGCGTCAGCACCTCGCGGATCGCCTCGGTGCCGCCCGTCGATGCGCCGATGATGATCAGCTTCTCGGTACTGACGAGCGGGTTGTTGATCATCGGCGCGGCCGGCTGGCCGCTCACGGTGCGCGCCGCGGCCTGCGGCTGCGGCGCCTGGCGCACGCGGGCGCGCGACGCCGCGCGGATCTTGTCCGCGAGCTTTTCCGCGTAGTCGAGCATGCCGTCGCGGATCCCGACGCGCGGCTTCGTGACGAAATCCACCGCGCCGAGTTCGAGCGCGCGCAGCGTGATCTCGGAGCCGCGCTCGGTCAGCGACGACACCATCACGACCGGCATCGGCCGCAGGCGCATCAGCTTCTCGAGGAAGTCGAGCCCGTCCATGCGCGGCATTTCGACGTCCAGCGTCAGGACGTCCGGGTTGTGCTGCTTGATGAGATCGCGTGCGACGAGCGGATCGGGCGCGGTCGCGCACACCGTCATGTCGGGCTGGCTGTTGATGATCTCCGTCATCAGGCTGCGGATCAGCGCCGAATCGTCGACGCACAACACTTTGATCTTCTGCACTGCGGTCATGCCTCCTGCTTTCTCGAATGGTTGGCCGCGTACGGGCTGGCGGTGTTCGGGCTGGCGGCGTTCGGGCTGCCGGCCTTCGCGTTCGCCGGCTGCGCGCCTGCGCCACCGCGTGCGCCGAACAGCTCGATGCGCGGGCGTGCCGGCGGCGGCGCGGCCGGCCGCTTCGCCGCGAACAGCTCGACGTGCGCGCGCGTCCGGGCGGCGTGCACGCGGTCGGCCTCGCGCGCCAGCGCGGCTTCGCGCTCGGTCACGCCCGGCACCTGCAGCCGCAGCTTCTTCACCATCGCGCGGCCGCTGCGCGGCATGAACGCGACCTTGCGCGGGTGCACGCCCTGCAGGTCCTCCGCGGTGATGCGGATGCGCTCGAGCGCCAGATAACGGCGCACGAAATCCGCGTTGCGGTCGCCGATGTTGATGGTCGTCATCCCCGCCAGCACGGCCGCGCCGCCGAACACCTTCGCCTCGATGCGCTCGCGGCGCCCGCCGGCCTTGATCAGTTCGTTGATCAGCACTTCCATCGCGTACGCGCCGTAGCGCATCGACTCCGATGCGGCTGCGCCGGCGTCGGCGCCGTCGTCGGGCAGCATGAAGTGATTCATCCCGCCGATGCCCGCGATCGGGTCGTGCAGGCACGCGGCGACGCACGAGCCGAGCACGGTCATCAGCACCATGTCCTCGGACGTCGTGTAGAACTCGTTCGGCAGCAGCTTCACGCCGGGGCGTTCGAAGTGGTTGTCGAAGTAACGATTGGTGGCGATCGGCAGCGCGCTCATCCGCGTTCTCCGTAAGCGGGCGCGGCGCCCGCGGCACGCGCATGGGCGCGCGGCGGCACCGCCGCGGCCGGCGCCGCGCCGCGCGGACGCAGGCCCGGCGCGGCATCGTGCCCCAAGGGCACTTCCTTCGGGGCGCGCGTCAGTTCGTACACCGTCTGCCCGCGCAACCGGAACGCCTGCGAGACGTAGGTGAAATTCTCCGAATGCCCGGCGAACAGCAGCCCGCCCGGCTTCACGAGCGGCTCGAAGCGCGACAGCACCTGCCCCTGCGTCGGCTTGTCGAAATAGATCATCACGTTGCGGCAGAAGATCGCGTCGAACGGCTTCGCGATCCCGTAGTCGGCATCGGTCAGGTTCAGCTGCTCGAAGCGGATCATCGCGCGCAGCTCCGGGCGCACCTTCACGCGGCCGGCCTGCGCGCCGGTGCCCTTCAGGAAGAAGCGCTTGAGCCGCTCCGGGCTCAGGTGCTTGACCTGATCGTACGTATAGATGCCGGCCTCGGCCTTCGCGAGCACCTGCGTGTCGAGGTCGGTCGCGAGGATCGATGCGCCGCGCGCGGCCGATTCGCCGAGCGCCTCGATCAGCGTGATCGCGATCGAGTAAGGCTCCTCGCCGGTCGACGCCGCCGAGCACCACACCGACACGGGCGCCGCGCGCCCCTTCACGAAGTCGGCCAGGATCGGGAAATGGTGCGACTCGCGGAAGAACGCGGTCAGGTTCGTCGTCAGCGCGTTGGTGAACGCCTCCCACTCGAGCGGATCGCCCTCCTGCTCGAGCAGGTCGAGGTAGTCGCGGAACGTGTCGAGGCCGCGGGCGCGCAGCCGGCGCGCGAGCCGGCTGTACGCCATGTCGCGCTTGTGCTCGGACAGCGAGATGCCCGCGCGTTGATGAATCAGCGCGCGGATGCGTGCGAAATCCGCGCCAGTGAACGCGAAGTCGCGCCCCGGCTCGCCCGCGCGGGGCGAGGCATCCGGTGCATCGGGTCGAAACGGTGCGCGCGCGGACGGCATGGCTTAGAAGGTCTCCCAGTCGTCATCGGACGTGCCGGCCGCGGCCAGCGCCGGCTTCTCGCCGCTCAGCGCCGGACGCACCAGCGCGGGCTTGGCGGCCGGCTTGTGCACCGGTGCGGCGGCCGCCTTCGCGAGACGCGGGCCGTAGCCGCCCGCGGCCGGCGCTTCCTTCGCTACGCGTGCGGCGGCGTCCGACGCACGCTTCGTTTCGTGGCTCGCGACCGGTGCCGATGCATGCGACGTATGCGACGCGGGTGCAGGCGACGCGCGGCGCGCCGGCTGAACGGCCGCCTGCGGTGCCGGCAGTGCGGCCGGCGCGGCTTCGTGGCGGCGTTCCGACGGCGACGCCAGCGCCGGCGCCGGTGCGTATGCGGCCGGGCGTGCGGCGCCGCGCGCCGGCGCGAGCGCGATGCCGCCCGCGACGCGCCACGCCGACACGACCGCCTTCATCTGGCGCGTCTGCTCCTCGAGCGACGCGGCGGCCGCCGCGGCCTGCTCGACGAGCGCCGCGTTCTGCTGCGTGACGGAATCCATCTGGCCGACCGCACGATTGACCTGCTCGATGCCGGTCGACTGCTCGTCCGACGCGGCGCTGATCTCGCCCATGATGTCGGTCACGCGGCGCACGGCCTGCACGATCTCGTCCATCGTCGAGCCGGCCCGCGCGACGAGCGCCGACCCGCTGTCGACCTTCTCGGCCGAATCGCCGATCAGCTGCTTGATTTCCTTCGCGGCGCTCGCGCTGCGCTGCGCCAGCGAGCGCACCTCGCCCGCGACCACCGCGAAGCCGCGGCCCTGCTCGCCCGCGCGCGCGGCTTCGACCGCCGCGTTCAGCGCGAGGATGTTGGTCTGGAACGCGATGCCTTCGATCGTGCCGATGATGTCGACGACCTTGCCCGAGCTGGCCGCGATGTCCTGCATCGTCGACACGACCTGGCCGACCACGTCGCCGCCCTGCGTCGCGATGTCGGACGCGTTCACCGCGAGCTGGCTCGCCTGCCGCGCGTTCTCCGCGTTCTGCCGCACGGTGCCGGTCAGCTGCTCCATGCTCGATGCGGTTTCCTGCAGCGACGCGGCCTGCTCCTCGGTGCGCTGCGACAGGTCGGTGTTGCCGGTCGAGATCTCGCGCGCGCCGACGTCGATCGATTCGGTGCCGCGATGCACGGACTGCACCATCGTCGTCACGGCGTCCTGCATCCGCTTGATGCCGCCGAACAGGCGGCCGATCTCGTTGCTGCTGATCACGTTCACCGGCTGCGTGAGGTCGCCGCCGGCGATCCGCTCGAAGTGCGCGATCGCGTCCTCGAGCGGCTTCACGATCAGCCCGCGCAGCGCGAAGCGGATCGCGATCACGACGACGAACGCGATCGCGATGCCGGCCGCGATCAGGCCGATCATCAGCGAGATCTGCGACTGCGTCGCGGTCTGGCGTTCCTCCGCGCGCTTCTGCAGCGACGCGACCACGGCCGATGCCGCCTGGTCGTACGCGACGAACATCGGGCTGATCTTCGTGTCGGCGACCGCGTGATACGCGGCCATGTCGCCCGCGCGCGCGGCCGCGAACTCGGGCTCGACGCCTTCCTTCACGATCGTCGTATAGCGTGCGGTGAGCTCGTCGACGAGCGCCTGCTCGACGCCGAGCTTCGGCGTGGCCTGGAACGCCTGCCAGTTCTGGTTCGACTTCGCGTACAGCTCCTGCGCGCGGTCGAGCACCTTGCTCGCGTCGGCCGTGTTGCCGGCCTCGGTCAGCGAGCGGAAGCGGTCGAGCGACACGCGTGCGCGCAGCAGGTACGACGACGTGTCGTCGAGCGTGTGAATCGCCGGCAAGTCGACGTGCGCAATCTCGTCGAGCGAGCGGCTCGCGCGATCGAGCGCGTAGAGGCCGAGCCCGCCGACCGCGGCGGCCAGGCACACGAGGATGAGTCCGACGGCCGTGAGCGTCGTGCGGATCGACCAGTTATGCAACATTGCAGATTCTCCCGAAATTGCTGCGCGCGCGGCGCGCTTACCCGCCGAGCGTCTCGATCAGCGCCATTTCCCGGCTCGACATCAGCTTCTCGATGTCCATCAGGATCAGCATCCGGCCGTCGACCGTGCCGAGGCCCGTGAGGTACTCGGTCGTGAGCGTCGCGCCGAATTCCGGCGCCGGCATGATCTGGTCGGTCTGCAGCGTCAGCACGTCCGACACGCCGTCGACCACCATCCCGACCACGCGGTTCGACACGTTCAGGATGATCACCACCGTCTGGTGGTCGTACTCGACGCGGCCGAGATGGAACTTGATCCGCATGTCGACGATCGGCACGATGATCCCGCGCAGGTTGATCACGCCCTTGATGAAGTCCGGCGCGTTCGCGATGCGCGTGACGCTGTCGTAGCCGCGGATTTCCTGCACCTTCAGGATGTCGATCCCGTACTCCTCGTCGCCGAGCGTGAAGACGAGGAATTCCTGGCCCGTCGCATCACCCTGCACGGCGTCGCGGCGGCCGGGGGTCGCATTGGCCGCGTTCGCCGCGGCCGGATTGATCATTTGGACTTCAGCGGACACGTTTGCCCCCAATCGGTTGAATGGCGAGAGTCAGAAAATGGCGAGCTCGGCGCCGGCTCGGGCGCCGTGCGTCGCACGGGTTTCGCGGTTCAGCGCCGCGACGTCGACGATCAGCGCGACACTGCCGTCGCCGAGAATGGTCGCCGCCGAGATGCCGTGCACCTTGCGGTAGTTGGTTTCGAGGTTCTTCACGACCACCTGCTGCTGGCCGACCAGCTCGTCGATCAGCATCGCGAAGCGGCGCCCCTCGGTTTCCATGATCGTGACGATCCCCTGGGTCGGATCGGTGCGCGCGTCCTCGACCGAGAACACCTCGTGCAGCGCGACGAGCGGCAGGTATTCGCCGCGCACGCGCACCACGCGCTCGCCGTTGCCGACCGTGTAGATGTCGTCGTTCGACGGCTGCAGCGACTCCATCACGAAGTTCAGCGGCAGGATGAAGATCTCGCTGCCGACCTTCACCGACATCCCGTCGAGGATCGCCAGCGTGAGCGGCAGCACGATCCGCGTGGTCGTGCCGCGACCGGCCTGCGACGTGATCTCGACGTGGCCGCCCATCGACTGGATGTTGCGCTTCACGACGTCCATCCCGACGCCGCGGCCCGACACGTCGGTCACGGTCTCGGCGGTCGAGAAGCCCGGCGCGAAGATCAGCTGCCAGACTTCGTCGTCACTGATGTTTTCGGAAATCTGCATGCCCTGCTTCGCGGCCTTCGCGAGGATCCGCTCGCGGTTCAGGCCCGCGCCGTCGTCGCTGACCTCGATCACGATGTTGCCGCCGTGATGCGCGGCCGACAGCACGAGCTGGCCGACGCCGTCCTTGCCGGCGGCGACGCGCTTGTCGACCGTCTCGATCCCGTGATCGAGGCTGTTGCGCACGAGGTGCGTGAGCGGGTCGATGATCCGCTCGATCAGGCTCTTGTCGAGCTCGGTCGCCTGGCCGAACGTGACCAGTTCGACCTGCTTGCCGAGCTTGCCGGCGAGGTCGCGCACGAGCCGCGGGAAGCGGCTGAACACGTAGTCCATCGGCATCATGCGGATCGACATCACCGCTTCCTGCAGGTCGCGCGCATTGCGCTCGAGCTGCGCCATCCCGTTGAACAGGCGGTCGTGCAGCGCCGGATCGAACGCGCTCGCGGTTTCCGCGAGCATCGCCTGCGTGATCACGAGCTCGCCGACGAGGTTGATCAGCTGGTCGACCTTCTCGACGCCGACGCGGATCGAGCTGCCTTCGGCGCCCGCTGCGGCGGCGGCCGGGCGCGGACGCTTGTCGTCGTGGTGCGCGGCAGCCTGGGCAGCCTGCGCGGCGGGTTCGGCGTGCGGTTGCGATGCCTGTTGCGATGCCTGTTGCGGCGCCGGTTGCGCGGCGGCGCTCGGCTGCGCTTGCGGTGCGGCGGCGGCCGGGGCGGAACCGGCGGCTTGCGCGAACACCTCGACCCGCGCGGCCGGTACCGGCGCGGCGACCGGTTCGACGACGACCGGTTCGACGGCGGCCGGCGTGGCGGCAGGCGCCGCCAGTGCGGCCGGCGCGGTGCCGCGCGCGATGCGGATCTGGCTGTCGTCGATCACGAAGCAGCACACGGCGACGATATCGTCGGACGGCACGTCCGATTCGAGCCACAGCGTCAGGTCGGCGCCCGCTTCCTCGCGGCCGACGATCCGGCCGAGATTGCCGAGTTCCTCGGTGAGCAGCGCCTGGTCCTTCGCGTCGACGCCGACGAGCGTGATCTTCAGGTGCGGGCCGTCCGTGCCGGCGGCGGCCGCCGGATGCGCGGCCGCGACCGCCTGTTCGACCACGTGATCGGGCGCACGGTCGCTGGCGGTGACGGTCGGTGCCACAGCCGGTACCGGTGCAGTCTCCACGGCAGGCGCGGCAGACGCGACGTCCACGGGCGCACCCGCGCCGCTCTCGGCCTTCAGGCGTTCGAGCTTCGCGCAGATCGTCGCGGCAGCCGCCGCGTCCGGTTCCGCGCTCGCGCGATAGTCGACCAGCTGGTCGGACAGCACGTCCTTGGTCTCGAGGAACGCGTCGACCATTTCCTTGGTCAGCGTCAGCTCATGGTTGCGCGCGCGGTCGAGCAGCGACTCGAGGATGTGGGTCGTCTCGGTCAGCGCGGAAAAGCCGAACGTCGCCGCGCCGCCCTTGATCGAATGCGCGGCGCGGAAGATCGCGGCCAGGTCCTCGGGGTCCGGCGAGCCGACGTCGAGGTTCAACAGCAGTTGCTCCATCTGCGCGAGCAACTCGTCCGCTTCGTCGAAAAAAGTCTGGTAGAACTGCGTGATGTCGAGAGTCATGCCCGGTCACCGGTTGGATTCGTCGCGTTCATGTCAGGAGGCGGTCTGCTCGGACAGCGTCGCGACCAGGTCGACCAGCACGGCCGGGTCGATCGGCTTTTCGATCCAGCCGGTCGCGCCCGCGTCGCGCGCGGCGTCCTTGAACGCATCGCTGCCTTCGGTCGTCAGCACGAGGATCGGCGTGTCCGCATACGCGGTCAGCTTGCGCAGCGCGGCGATCACCTCGAGGCCGTTCCTGCGCGGCATGTTCTGGTCGGTCAGCACCAGGTCGTACGGCACGGTGGCCGCCATGTCGAAGCCGGCTTCGCCGTCCGGCGCCACCGTCACGTCGTAGCCGGCCTGCGCAAGCGTCGCCTGCAGCAGCGCACGCATGGTCGCCGAGTCGTCGATGGCGAGAATGGTTCGGATCATGTCGGGCTCCGCAGGACCGCTCCAAGGTGGCTGACCGCCCCCTCGGCGGGCAGCGAACGAAGTGAGCGTGAGGGTTGTTTCATACGCGTCTCGAAATCTTGGAAACGTCAGGGTTTCGGCACCACGGCGACGGCGCTCGCGAGCACCGGTCGCGCGGCCGGCGCCGGGCCGTCGAGCTGCTGGGCCAGCTGCTTCGAGCCCGCGGCGTCGGCCGACAGCGTCGTGGTCGTCGTGTCGTCGCGCATCAGCGCGTCTTCGGATTTGCGGTTCAGCACGATCACGCTGATCCGGCGGTTTTCCGGATCGAGCGGATCGGCCTTGTTCAGGTTCTGCGTCGACGCGAGGCCGAGCACGCGCAGCACCTTCGACTCGTCCATGCCGCCCGCGATCAGCTCGCGGCGCGACGCGTTCGCGCGGTCGGCCGACAGTTCCCAGTTGCTGTAGCCGCCCTCGCCGCCCGCGTACGGCACCGCGTCGGTGTGGCCCTGGACGATGATCCGGTTCGGCACGTCGTTCAGCGTCTTGCCGATCTCGCGCAGGATGTCGCGCATGTACGGCTCGACGTGGTCGCTCGACATCGCGAACATCGGCCGCTTCTGCGAATCGACGATCTCGATGCGCAGCCCCATCAGCGTCGAATCGATGCGGATCTGCTGCTTGAACTGGCGCAGCGTCGGATTCGCCTCGATCGCCGCCATCAGCTTGATCTGCAGGTCGTGCAGGCGCGCCTGCTCGAGCCGGTCCTGTGCGCCCTGCGCCTGCGAGCGCGTCCTGTCGTCGCCGGCCTTCGCGACGCGATCGGCGAGCGACGTCGTGCCGTCGGTACGGCGCAGCGAGCCGGCATCGAGGCTCGACAGGTCGCGGCCGCCGCCGTTGATGATGCTCGAGTCCTGCGAGCTGCGATCGCCGCTGCCGAACAGCGCGGCCTTCAGCGGCGTGTTGAAGTACTCGGCGATCCCCTTCAGCTGCACCGGTGTGACCGAGCTCAGCAGCCACATCAGCAGGAAGAACGCCATCATCGCGGTCATGAAGTCCGCATACGCGAGCTTCCAGGCGCCGCCGTGGTGGCCCTTCTTCTGCGGGGCCACCCGTTTGACGACGATCGCGCGATCCTTGCTCTTGCTCATCGAATGCTCCGCGTCACTTCGCCTTCACGCGGCGCACATGCTCTTCGAGCTCGGTAAACGACGGCCGCTCGGTCGAGAACAGCACCTTGCGGCCGAACTCGACCGCGATCGCCGGCGCATAGCCGTTCAGGCTCGCGAGGATCGTCACCTTGATGCACTGGAACATCTTGGTCGACTCGGCGACGCGCTGCTCCGCGAGGCTCGCGAGCGGCCCGATCAGCCCGTACGACAGCAGGATCCCGAGGAACGTGCCGACCAGCGCCTGCGCGATCATCGCGCCGAGCACCGCGGGCGGCTTGTCGGCCGACGCCATCGTATGCACGACACCCATCACCGCCGCGACGATCCCGAACGCCGGCATTGCGTCGCCGACGCGCATCAGCGCGTGCGCGGGGCCTTCGCCTTCCGCGTGGTGCGTCTCGATTTCCTCGTCCATCAGGCTCTCGATCTCGAACGCGTTCATGTTGCCGCCCACCATCAGGCGCAGGTAGTCGGTCAGGAATTCAACGATGTGGCGATCCGCGAGGATCTTCGGGTATTGCGTGAAGATCGGGCTCTTGTCCGGATCGTCGATGTCGGCCTCGAGCGTCAGCGTGCCTTCCTTGCGGGCTTTCGCGAGCAGCACGTACAGGAGCGCCATCAGTTCCATATAGACGTCCTTGGTGTACTTCGAGCCCTTGAAGAGCGTCGGCAGCACGCGCAGCGTCGCCTTGATGGTCTTCATGCCGTTGCCGAGGATGAACGCGCCGACGCCCGCGCCGGTGATCATCAGGATCTCGAGCGGCTGGACCAATGCGCCCAGATGCCCGCCAGCCAGCGCGTAACCGCCGAAGACGGACAACAGCGTCACGAGTGTTCCCACGATAATCAGCACTGCCTGTCCCTCACGAATGACCGGCGGGGAGACCGCCGTTAATCAGGTTTACGGCAGTCGGCAGAAAAACTTTGGCGGCCGCGCCGCGACCGCGCGGCGGTGTTTACCAGCAGGCCCGGGCCGGTTCGCGCGGCGCGCGTGCGGCTCCCGCCCGGCCCCGCCCGGCCCCGCCCGGCGGCGTTCAGGCCGCGGCGGCGGCCAGCCCGGCGCGTGCGGCGGCCGCCTTGCGGGTCTTGCCCGCGCGCGACGGCGGCTGGCACAGGCCGCACACGAAACCTTGATGCGGATCATGCGCATGCGCGACGAAATGGCCGCCGCAGCGCGTGCACGGCGTCATCTGCAGCATCCCCGAGTCGAAGAAGCGCACCAGCGTCCACGCGCGCGTGAGACTCAGCGCGGCCTCGTCGCCGGACAGGTTCACGTGCTCCAGATAGAGCCGGTACGCTTTCACGATCGACTGGATCGGCTCGCAGCGGCCGTGGTCCTGCATGAACCGGTAGATGTTGTAGAACAGCGACGAGTGGATGTTCGGCTGCCACGTCATGAACCAGTCGGTCGAGAACGGCAGCATCCCCTTCGGCGGCGACGCGCCTTTCAGTTCCTTGTACAGCTTGATCAGGCGGTCACGCGACAGGCTCGTCTCCGCCTCCAGCAGTTGCAGCCGGGCGCCCAGTTCGATCAGTTCGATGGCGAGGGTGATTTCCTTCACCTCGATCACGACGCTTTTGCTTGCCATGGTGAATAACCGTCCGCTGACATTGTTCGGATGAATGGCCAATACGCCGCCCGCCGGCGCGACACGCCGGGACGAACGCAAGGCGGGGAAGGATCAGCGGATGCTTTCGACCGGCTGGCCGGCCATCAGGATGGCCGAGTGCGCGTGCGTGACGACATCGCTGCGCCCCTTGTCGGCGAGCGACGACAGCAACGCGTGATCGTCGAAGCGGAAACGGCACAGTATCTGGTTCGACGCGGCGAGCTTCACGGTCTGGGCGAGCGTGAGGTTCGCGAGCACGTCGGCCAGTTCCTGGGAAACTCCCATGCGGAACATGCCCATCGCCTTGTCTTCCCGCAGCAGGCGCTGCGCGAGGAGGAGGTACGACAGGTTGACCTCTTTGATCTCACTGAGCATTTCGCTGGTGGCGCTCATGATTCCCCCGTTAAGAGCTTTTGCTTTGGCCTTTCATTGTGAAAACGTTTGCTCGATCGGGCGCCTGCTGACGCGCTGCCGGCACGTTTATAGTCTTACAGGCGAATTCTGGCCAAACGGCATTTATGTCGGTATCAGCGAAGTGGCGCACGCCACGCAGGAATTGTCTGTAAACCGTGTAGGAATTTTTCCGACAAGGCGAATTGAAAGGGAACGAACGGCGGGGGCGAATGGGGCGCGAATGCGTCGGCGATGTGGTCCCGTATGGGACGAATCCGGCTGAAGACCGTCCGGCAAGGCTGCCGGAGGTTGAATCGGTAAAAATTATAGTGGTTTTTCATGATAGCGCAACAATAGTTGTGGCTATCTCGTTTTATGTTTTCGCACCCTTTTTATCGGGGTTTTCGCGTATTTCATGGTGTAACAAGCCTTAAGTGTTTGAAAAAACACTCGAACCCCTGAAGCCGATATCGATAATGGACTCCAATGGGCGGCGGCGGGAGCCGCGCCGGCCCGCCCCGCAGCTTGCCGCCCGGCGTCCCGCGCACCCCGCCACGGACCCGACCACGTACCGCAGACAGCGTGCGTCGGCGAGTTCCGCAACCCTGCATCGGACCAGCATGCGCGCTCGAGCGCTTCCGCTGGTCGACACCGGAGAACGCCCATGCGTATTGCCCAGATCGCGCCGCTTTACGAAGCTGTCCCGCCGAAACTCTATGGCGGCACCGAGCGTGTCGTGTCCTACCTCACCGAGGCGCTCGTCGAGCTCGGGCACGACGTGACGCTGTTCGCGAGCGGCGACTCCGTCACGTCCGCCCGTCTCGAGGCGGCATGGCCGCGCGCACTGCGGCTCGACCCGTCGATCCGCGACTCGATGGCGCCCCATATGCGCCTGATCGAGCAGGTCGCCCGTGTCGCGCACGAATTCGACGTGCTGCACTTCCACCTCGACTACCTGCCGTTCCCGCTGATGTCGCGCCTCGACACGCCGTACGTGACGACGCTGCACGGCCGCCTCGACCTGCCGGAGCTGCAGCCGGTGTTCGACGCCTTCCCGGACGCGCCGGTCGTGTCGATCTCGAACAACCAGCGCAAGCCGCTGCCGCAGGCCGCCTGGGCCGGCACCGTGTATCACGGGCTGCCCGACACGCTGCTCACGCCGCAACCGGACGTGAAGCCCGAATATCTCGCGTTCCTCGGCCGGATCTGCCCCGAAAAACGGGTCGACACCGCGATCCGGATCGCCGCGCAAAGCGGGCTGCCGCTGAAGATCGCCGCGAAGGTCGACAAGGCCGACGCCGACTACTTCAAGGAAGTGATCGAGCCGCTGCTCGGCGAGGCGCATGTCGAATTCATCGGCGAGATCAACGAGGCGCAGAAGCCGGCGTTCCTGTCCGGCGCCAAGGCGCTGCTGTTCCCGATCGACTGGCCGGAACCGTTCGGCCTGGTGATGATCGAGGCGATGGCCTGCGGCACGCCGGTCGTCGCGTTCAACCGCGGCTCGGTGCCGGAGGTGATCGAGGACGGCGTGACCGGCTTCATCGTCGAGGACGTGCAGGGCGCGGTCGGTGCGCTGCACCGGATCGACAGCCTGTCGCGCGACGCGATCCGCGCGCGCTTCGATACGCGTTTCAGCTCGAAAGCGATGGCGCGGCGTTATGTCGAAACTTACGAATCGCTTTGCGCGACGGCAAAGCGGCCGACCTTGCGTCGCGTCGCGAGCGCCTGACGCCGAAATTCGTCAGAAATATTCGGTAAAATTCGCGCCGAAATCGGCGCGTAAAACCCAAAGGCGCCAAAGAGCCGCAGTCGATGCGGCTCTTTCTTTTTGCGCGCTCATTCGATCAGGAAACGATCGCGGTTTTTCCCGACGATCCAATTCGGCGGCTTGCCGCGCCCGCTCCAGGTTGCACCCGACTTCGGGTCGCGGTATTTCGGGGGCAGCGGTGCCTTTTTCGGCGGACGGCCGCGCCGCGCTCGCTCCGCGAAGCCCAGATCCTGGGCCGTCAGGCCATATTCGGCAATCATTCGCTGGACGTCGGCGATCACCGCCGCCACTTCCTGGCGACGCACGTCATCCGCCTGGGCCTGCAGATCGGCGATCTGCGCCTTGAGTTTCGCGTATTGAGACATTTTTCGACTCCCTTTTTCCATGATGCGGCGCCGGCAGCTCCGGCCGGAACGCCAACACCCGTTACGTCATCCGCACTGCCGCACTGCCCTTCAAAATTAATGCTGTCATCTTTAACCGAATCGGCTATATCGAGAATGCGGACTTATTCTAATAAAAGCCATTCGTCAGCCATTCAAATTTAACAATCGTTGACCCTCACCCAGCCGATTCATTTCCTATAATCCAGACCAATTCGGGGTGACGGAATAAATCATCCGGTCATCCGTTTGTCTTCAACCCACTTCAACGGGATCCTTACATGAATCTTTCTCAGCGTCTGGCTGCAGAGGTATTCGGCACGTTCTGGCTGGTGCTCGGCGGGTGCGGAAGCGCCGTGCTGGCCGCCGCCTTTCCGGGCCTCGGCATCGGCTTCGCCGGCGTCGCACTCGCATTCGGCCTGACCGTGCTGACGATGGCATTCGCGATTGGCCATATTTCGGGTTGCCACCTGAATCCGGCTGTCAGCGTGGGCCTGACGGTCGCCGGCCGCTTCCCGGCACGCGATCTCGCGCCGTATATCGTTGCGCAGGTCGTCGGCGCGACGCTCGGTGCGTTCGTGCTGTACCTGATCGCGACCGGCAAGCCGGGCTTCGACGTCGTCGGCAGCGGCTTTGCGACGAACGGCTTCGGCGAACGCTCGCCCGGCCACTACTCGCTCGGCGCGGCGTTCATCTGCGAAGTCGTGATGACGGGCTTCTTCCTGTTCGTGATTCTCGGCGCCACCGACAAGCGCGCGCCGGCCGGCTTCGCGCCGATCGCGATCGGCCTGTGCCTGACGTTGATCCACCTGATCTCGATCCCGGTCACCAACACGTCGGTGAACCCGGCCCGCTCGACCGGCCCTGCGCTGTTCGTGGGCGGCGAGGCGATCGGCCAGCTGTGGCTGTTCTGGGTCGCGCCGATCATCGGCGCGGCAATTGCGGGGATCATCTACCCGCTGATCGCGGGGCGCGACGACGCTGTCAGCCTCGTGCCCGCATCCGCTCGCACTAGCGAATAAAACACTACGGGGTCACGCGAGCAGAGCAGCGAGCCTCACGCTGTCGAACAACATCGAGGCAGGTAATTTGAACGGGCGCCGCTGGCGCCCGTTTTTCATGGCCGCTCAGGAAGCGGCGACGCCGTTGAGCGTACCTTCGAGCGCGAACAGCGTGCGCAGGTGGCGGGCCACGCCCGCATCGAAGTTGTTGCCGATCCGCGGGATGTGCGGCAGGTGTGCGATCAGGTCGGGGTTCGCGTTGTTCATCATGAACGCGTGGCCGGCCGTTTCGAGCAGGTCGATGTCGTTCATGTTGTCGCCGAACGCGATGCAGTGGCCGGCGTCGACGCCGAGTCGCGCGAGCACCGTACGCAGCGCGCGGCCCTTCGACACGTTGGCGGTCATCACTTCGAGACAGTCGGGCAGCGAGTACGTGACGTACAGCGCATCGCCGAACTGCACGCGCATCTGCTCCGCGACCACCGCCAGATCGGCCGGCTCGCCGATGTACAGCACCTTCGCGATGTCGGCGCCGTCGTGCGCGGCCATGTCGATCACGTCGTACCGGAAGCCCGAATCCTGGTGGAATTCGAGCAGGTGCGGCGCTTCGCGGTCGATCAGCCAGCCGCGGTCGGTGAACAGGTTGACGATCACGCGCCCGTGCGTGCCGGTCACGCCCGGCTGCACGAGGCCGCGGACGATCGCGGGATCGATGTCCTGCGCATGGATCGCCGTGTCGTCCGGCGCATGCACGCGCGCGCCGTTCGACGTGATCAGGTACGGCCGGATGCCGAGCACGTCGCGGATGCCGGCGACGTCCGCATAGTGACGCCCCGTCGCGATCACGAACTGCAGGCCGTCGCGGTCGAGCCGGCGGACGGTCTCGATCGTGTACGAATCGAGCTGGTGGTCGCTGTTCAGCAGGGTGCCGTCGAGATCGGTGGCGATGACTTTGTACATGGGGATGGGGGAGTGGCGCGCAGGACGCTGCGGAGCCGCCATTTTAACGTCGTGCCCGGGGGCGCGCCGGGTGGTTGGGAAATGGGGGGCGGGTTCAGGGCGTTCGGCCTTCGGCGCGGCGCTGGTTCGGTCGGGGCAGGCTGTTCGCTCTGTTCGCTCGATCCGCTCGATCCGCTCGGTCCGCTCGGTCCGCTCGGTCCGCTCGGTCCGCTCGGTCCGCTCGGTCCGCTCGGTCCGCTCGGTCCGCTCAGCCTGCTCAGCCTGCTCAGCCTGCTCGGTCCGGTTTGTCTGCTCAACCGGCTTGCCCGTCGCTTTACCCGATCGGCCCGCCCGGCCTGCTCGGCCCACTCACCGCACGCCGCCCACGTGACTCTCTCACCCCGCTTCAGCCGCACTCAACACCTGCAGCGCGAGCCGCAACGCGCCGTGCGCGGAATCGTCGAGCGGCGCGCGCAGCCGCGCCGCATGGCGTGCCGGCACGGCCGGTGCCAGCGCGTCGGCCAGCCCGCCGCACAGCGCGACCGGCAGCGCCTGCTGCGGATCGAGCGCGTCGATCATCTTGCCGATCTCGTCGCCGGCCTGCGCGATCAGTGCCGCCGCATAAGGATGGTCGCTGTGCGCGAACACAATCGGCGCGAGGCGCGCATAGATCGTCTGGTTCGCATCGCACGACCACTGGACGAGCGCGTCGCGATCGTGTGCGCCCGTTTCCGCGAGCAGCGCGCCGGCAAACGCGTCGCGCGGCACGCGGCCGTCGAGCGCCTGCTGCGCGTACGCGAGCGCGCGCATGCCGAGCCACGCACCGCTCGCCTCGTCGCCGGACGGAAAGCCGAAGCCGCCCGCGATGCGGCAGTCGCACGCCGCGTCGAGCGCCGCCGCGATGCTGCCCGTACCGAGCGCGACGATGAGCCCCGGCGCACCGCCGTGCGCGCCGACGACGGTCGTATAAGCGTCACTCTCGATCGCCAGTGCGTCGAGCGGCGCCTGCGCGCGGAACGCGGCGAGCCACGCGGCATTGTTGACACCCGCAAGCCCGCAGCCGAGCGCGCACTGCGACCACTCGAACGCGAGCCCCGCCCGCGTGAATGCGTCGGCACAGGCCGCGCCGATCGATGCCCACGCGCGCTCGATGCCGAGGCCGAGCCCCGACGGGCCGCCGCGCCCCTGCGCGAGTTCGCGCCCGTGCCGGTCGGCGAGTACCGCGCGGGTGCCCGTGCCGCCGCCGTCGATGCCGATCGCAAAAAGGAATGCCGTCATGCGTTGATCCTACTGATTCGAACAGGCGCCAAGCTTAACCGGATCGGCGCCGCGCGCCCATCTGCCGTTCGGCCAGCTATACCGTGAATGGGCCTTCCGCTATGCTGGCACGATCGAATCGACACTGGAACGAGGCTGGCGATGTCGCAGCGGTGCAACTGGGTAAAGACGGAAGCGGATGCTCACTATCACGATACCGAGTGGGGCGTGCCGTCGCATGACGATCGCCATCTGTTCGAAATGCTGATTCTGGAAGGCGCGCAGGCGGGGCTGTCGTGGTCGACGATCCTGAACAAGCGCGCCGGCTATCGCGAGGCGTTCGCCGACTTCGATGTCGACGCGGTCGCGCGCTTCACGCCGAAGCGCATCGAGAAGCTGCTCGAGAACCCCGGCATCGTGCGCAACCGTGCGAAGGTGGAATCCACGGTAACCAATGCACGGGCCGTGCAGCGCATTCGCGAGGATCACGGATCGCTCGCGCAATTCCTGTGGTCGTTCGTCGACCACACGCCGGTGCAAAACACGTGGCAGTCGTATCGTGACGCGCCCGCGTCGACTGCCCAGTCGGATGCGCTCAGCAAGGCGCTGAAGGAGTACGGCTGCAAGTTCGTCGGCTCGACGATCTGCTATGCGCTGATGCAGGCAACCGGGATGGTCAACGACCACGAGACCAGTTGCCCGTGTCACGCCCAATGCGCGGCGCTCGGCGGCAAGCAGCAGCCGGCACGGCGCCGCAAGGCGGGCTGACGGCGACGAAGCCCAGGGGCTGGTCGGCTTGCCGCACCGGCACGTCAGCACGCGCCGCCAGATGATCCGCGCAAGGCGAGCCCGAACGCGGCGCCGATTTTCAGGTGAACACGTCGGCGGCCTTACCCGTTGGCCGCCGGTGGAACCGCCGTGCCGCCGTGCCGCCATCCGGCAGTCGATCGGCCACTTTTCCGCCACGATCTGCAACGTTTTCCGGCCCCGAAAAGCAAAACGGCGGAGCGGCTTCTTTCGAAGCACGCTCCGCCGTTTCGCGGCGAACCGTAGACGCTCTTAGTGGAGCTTCTTCGGCAGCATCTGGCTGCGCAGGCGCTTGTGCAGGCGCTTGACGGCTGCCGCCTTCTTGCGCTTGCGGACTGCGGTCGGCTTTTCGTAGGACTGGCGTTCGCGCAGTTCAGCGATCAGGCCATTTTTTTCGATAGCACGGCGAAAGCGGCGAATCGCCACTTCGAACGGCTCGTTTTCTTTCAGAAGAATCGTCGTCATGTCGTTCCTAAATTGCTTAAACGGTCAAAAACGTAGCGGCCAAGCGCCACGCACCGGCCATCCGGGCGTCCCCACAACAGGCGAAACGAGCGGAAATACGGCCTCGGAGGCCGGAAAAGAGAGGCACAAAGCACCGCGGGTACGCTTCACAAGCCGCGTGCAGCGCCGCGTTTGACTGCCAGCAGGAATGCCGTAACGGCATAGGCGTGACAGAAAATCTCAATTCAGCCCGCCATCATATCAGGGAATCACAGACAAAACCATCCTTTTGTCGATTGTCGTGTGCGACGACCGGGTGGTTGCGCCGGGCGGGGATTTGCCCCTCGTTTTCACAGGGCATCGACTCCATCGGCAGGCGTCGACACAAAAATCGGGCCGAATGCCGACGAAGCCTCAAGTATGTTTTTTTGTCGCGGTGACGTTGCGACACCACCCACGTCAGATCTGCGCGACCTGCTGATACTGGCTCGCCGAGCTGACGCGGCCCAATGCTTCCTGGTATTCAGCTGACAACTCGGTCCGGGCGATCTGCGCGCTCGCGAACACCGCCTCGTCAGCTGCCTGAATCTTGCGAAGCGCTTCCAGTACCACCGGATCCTGCGTCAGCGTCACCATCGCGAACAGCGGTGAGCGTGCCTCGGCGAGGCGCGCAGCCTCGGGCCAGTCGGCCATTGCGGCCGCATGTTCGATCTCGCGGGTGAGCGACGTCAGGCGTTCGATCAGCGTGGCTTGGTCCATATCGGATTTCCCCGGGCTCATCAGCCCTTGTTGGCGGACAACGCGCCCTGACTGTTGGTGCCGCCGAACAGCTGCGTCAGGTATTGCGAGTTGTTGTTCATCGTCGACATCAGCCTGTTGAGCGCGGTGAACTGCGCCTGATACTGGCTGGTGAGCTGCGCCTGATAGGCCGACAGCGCGGTCTGCTGTCTCGAGATGTTGGTCAGGTCGCTGTTGAGCGCGTTCGTGCGCGTCTGGATCGGGCCGCTGCTTGCGAGGTAGCCCGTGATGTCGCTGTTCAGCTGTTCCGCGATGCCGTTTGTCGAGTTGAAGAGCTTGGCGACGGTTGCCTGGTTGCTCTGCAGCGCACTGTTGAGCGTCGTGCTGTCGACAGACAGCGTGCCGTCGGCTTGAAGCGAGATACCGATCGCCCCGAGGCTTGACGTCGTGCCGCCGCTCTTGACGCCGCTGGCGACGACCGACGCGAGCGTGTTCTGAATCAGGTTGAGCGTCGAGTCGCCGAGCAGCGGACCTTGCGTCTTCGAGCCCGAACTGAAGGACGTCAGCGTGCCCATCGTCGTGACGAGCGTGTTGTACAGGCTGACGAAGTTATTGATCGCCGTGGCCTGCGAGGTGGTGTCCTGAGCAATCGTCAGCGTCTGGGGCGAGGCGCTGGTGGTACCGGCCGCCGGGTCCACGGAGGCAGCCGACAGGTTCAGTGTGACGCCCGACAGGGCTGACGTGACAGTGTTGGCCGCGCTTGTGACGGCGGTCCCGTCAATCGTGAACTGGGCGTCCTGCCCCGCGTTGCTCTGCGACCACGCAATGCTGCCGGCTGAGCTGATCGTCGACGTGCTGGTCGTGGACGAAACGGACAGACTCGAGAGCGCCCCTGTGGCCGTCACGTTGATCGTGTTGTTCGCGCCCGGATTCGTGGCGGTCAGCACGAGGTGGTCGCCGCTCGCATCACTCTTCACGCTGGCGGTCAGGCCGGGATTGCTGCTCGACGCATTGATCGCGCTTGCGATGGTGTTCAGCGTGTCGCTTGCGGTGACATTGAGCGTCATCGACGAGCGGCCCACCGCAATCGTCATGGCGCCGGTGCCGGGGTTGCTACCCGACGCGAATGCGCCGGAGGTGATCGACTGCGCGGAGCCGAGCTGACCTGCCGTGGTCTGCGTCCACGTGCTGCCCGTCGAGCTGATTTTGGATACATCGGAGCCGGGCGTCGAGGTGACGCCGAGGCTCGACAGGCCCTTGTCGTTCGCAAGGCCCGTGATCGCGACGTTGATCGTGCTGGCCGCGCCCGTCGAAGTCGAGCGCAGCACGAGGTGCGAACCGTCGGTACCGTTGACGATGGTGGCGGTCACACCGGGGTTGCCGCTCGCCGAGTTGATCGCCGCTGCGATGCCGCTCAGCGTATTGTTCGACGAGTTGATGTCGAGCGAGGTCGACTGCCCGCCGACCGATATCGTCATCGTGCCGGTGCCGAGCGCTTGCGTGGCACTGAAGGCGCCTGACGAGAGCGTCTGCGAGGTAGCAATCTGAGACACGCCGATGGAATACACCCCGGCCACCGCGCCGCTACCTGCGGTGGCGGTGATGCCGTTGCCGCTGGCAGTTGCCTTGAACGCATTAAGCGTGGTGCCGTTCGAAAGCGACGTAAGCCCGGCCTGCAGTGCCGACAAGGCGGCGGAAAGCGTGCCGTACGCCGAGATCGTCGTATTGTCCGCGGTCTGTTGGGCAGTCAATGCGGCGGCTTGGCCTGCGACTTTCGAGTTGACGAGTGCGGAGACGAGCGAGCTCACGTCCATCGACGAATTGCCGGTCGAGCCGCTGATGATCGACTGTGCAGCCTGCTGAAGGGCAGCATTGGTTGCGGCGGTCGTCGTCGCGGTGGTGCTGGCGGCCGATGATCCGGATACGGTGGACATGGACAGGCTCCTGGTTTGGGCAGCGCCGGCGGAAACCGGTCCGCGCTGAATCTGGCTGAAATGCCGATCGGGAGGCAAGCCTCCCGATCGGTTTGCGTTCCACGCGCCGGATAAGGCCTATGACGCGTGGAACGCGAACTGCGCGAAGCTTGGCTGGATTAGCCCAGGAGCTTCAGCACTTGCTGCGGCAGCGAGTTCGCTTGCGCGAGCACCGAGATGCCAGCTTGCTGCAGCACCTGCGCCTTGCTCAGGTTCGCCGTTTCCTGCGCGAAGTTGGCGTCCTGGATTTGCGATTGTGCAGTCGACAGGTCGGTCGATTGGGCTTGCTGAGTCGTGGAGATCGCGGTAAAGCGGTTCTGTGCAGCCCCCAGGTTTGCCTGAAGGTTGTTCACGGTCGTCAGTGCGTTATCGATCGACTCGATTGCCTGGTTTGCACCATTGGCCGTGCTGATGTCGACATCGGCAACCGTGCCCGGCGCGTTGTTCGCGTTGATGTTCGCAGTCGTGTTGGTCACGCTCGTGAAGTTTGCCGGAACCGCATAGGCAGTCCCCACGTTCAACGCGCCAGCAGCCTTGATTTGCAGCGAATCACCAAAACCGGCATTCGGCGACTCGGTGAACAACGTACCGATACCCGTTGCGTCGCCGGTCGTGTGCTGGTTGGCTGCGACCGTGATGTCTGCGTTGTTCTCACCGAAGCGGAAGCCCCCAGCGCCATCCGCATAAACCTGGATAGAGGTAACCGCCGCCGTGCCCGAGCCAGTGTATGCCGAACCGTCCTCGTTGAGGCTCAAGCCGGTCAGTTCACCCAGCTTCGCATTTGCGGCGGGGAGCGACGCCGTTGCAGTCGACGAGCTAGTGGCGCTGATTGCACCAACCGATGCCTGCGCGCCGGCAAGGCTCGCTGCCTGCGAAGTTGCCGCGGTAGTCGCAGCAAGTGCGCCTTGCGGCGTCAGCGTCAGTGCCGACGGGGCGGTCGCGCTACCCGTGGTCGCGGCGCCAAACAGCGCTGCGGCAGCACCGGCAGTCAGTGCCGCGTTGTTCTGATCGGTAAACGTGAAGCCGCCGTTACCATCGGAAAGCACGTTGATCGACGTAATCGCTGCCGTACCGGTTCCAACATACGCGCTGCCATTGCTGTTGATGCTGAGGCCCGTGTACGTGCCGAGCGTGGCGCCGGATTGCACCACGCCGCCGCCGAGTTGCGCGGCAGACATGCTCTTCGTCAGGTTGAGGCTGACAGTCTGCCCAACGTTTGCGCCGACCTGGAACGACACAGTACCCGCAGACCCATCCAGTACATTCTTGCCGTTGTACTGCGTTTGCGATGCAATTCGGTTCACTTCCGCGATTTGCTGCGACACTTCCTGCTGCAGCGCTGCCCGGTTGTCTGCGCTCAGGCCGCCATTCGACGCCTGCACGGCCAGCGTGCGAATACGTTGCAGGCTCGACGTGATCTGGCTCAGGCCGCTCGTGGCCGTTTGGACCATCGATACGCCGTCATTGGCGTTCGACACGCCTTGGTTCAGGCCGTTGATCTGCGTCTGCATGCCGGTTGCGATTGCCAGGCCTGCTGCGTCGTCCGCTGCGCTGTTGATGCGCTTGCCCGACGACAGGCGGGTGATCGCTTGCGACAGCGCGCTTTGCGAGCCGGTGAGGTTTTGCTGCGCGACCAGCGAGTTGATGTTGCTGTTGATTCCGAGCATCGAGATTCTCCTATTAGGGCAATCAGCCCGTTTACATGCCACGTTAAGCGTGGCGTCAGCGGACAATGCAGCTGCCTGTTTGCCGCCCGCCTTGTAAGGGGTAACGGTCCAGGGCAGCAAAACTTTAGAGAATGCTCAGCCAGATTCGACGATTCGTATTACTTTGGCCCTTTTATTTCCAAACGATCATATAGATCGACGATTTGCCTAAAGTCTTCCACGCAGACTGCCGATAACAGCAACTTGAGGCGAGCAGCAGCAACCGCCCCGACCAGTTGGGCGCGGCTCGCAACCGACTCGAGGTTGACCAGCCAAAGCTCCGCAAAGCGCTACGTTGCATGGAAGTTCGAACCCCACTGCCGAATGCTTCCTCAGTTCCGAACACAGGAACCTGCGACAGCAGATACGCTTCGGGCACGCCCGAAACGGGGCGCAAGGACATGCTGCCATGCAACGCTGGCGAGGGAGGCGGAGCCGCAAGACGCCCGTAACCAGGTCGCGCAAGGGCGCGATAGCAGCTCGAGCGCCACTGCGGTGTTGACACCAGTGATCGTCAGGTCAGCATCACGCGCAATCGCGCGTCGTCGATGGTCGCTTGCATAGGTGCCCGTTCCATCGCACGCAGATCTTCGCCGAGGCGGTCAGTTCGCGCTGTGGCCGCTCGACACCCAGTCGTTCATCCAGCGGCGGTGGTTGAACGCCGAGCCGCGCCCGCACCCTCTTGCCAACCAGATCGGTGGCGGGACACCGCTCGACCTGATGCGCGGCCAGAATCGCGTGAATCTCGTGCTTCAGTCGAGTGTTGCCGCGCCGGCCGTGAACGGCGCGAGATTTGCCGGCGCAACGCCGGCGTGCACTCGTCCGGCATCCCTACGTCCGGCAGAAAGCCGCTTCCCGCCATCTCTGCTCCAGGCATCGCATAGTTCTCGTTGCGTCTGGACTCAACACCGCCCGGCTTCCGCCAAATGGCGCACAGAGCGCGGCTCCTGGCTGCGCTCGAAATGAAAAAAGGCCCTTGGCATTCGCCTCAGGGCCTTGATCTTTCCAGGTATTATCGACCTGGCATCACTTCGAATTTTGGCGCGCCCGGCTGGGATCGAACCAGCAACCCCTGCCTTCGGAGGGCAGTACTCTATCCATTGAGCTACGGGCGCATATGACAGTGACGACAGTGAAACGACCCCAATAAACCGGCCGCCCACCATTGGCAAGACGGCAAGGATACCCGGTTTCCCAAGACGCGTCCACCTTGCCCGCCGAAACCCCGTCAGGCCTCCAATTCGTGCGGGTAAACACGCGCCTTCGCGCCGCTCGCCGTGATGTAAACGTTCCGTCTATAATCGTCCGTGCTTCATTGGACTGCCATTTTGCCGTTGCACCGCGCTCACAATTCCTAATCACGGAGACGAGGCAAGCATGAGCGAAGCACCCCACGAATCTCCCGTCAAAACACCCGGGCAGCTGATTGCCGTCGTCATCGCCTCATTCGCGATTCCGATCGCCCTGATCGTCCTGTTTGCCACTTATGCCAACCATGCGTTCCGTTCGGGCGCGGGCACGGATGCGCTATCCGACGAACAGGTCGCCGCGCGGATCGCACCGCTCGCGAAAGTCGACATGAAGGACGCCAATGCGCCCCGCACGTACAAGACCGGCGAGGAAGTCTACAAGGCCGTGTGCGTAACCTGTCACGGCACGGGCGCCGCCGGCGCGCCGAAGTTCGGCAACAAGGACGACTGGGCACCGCGCATCTCGCAGGGCTTCGACACGCTGCTGAAAACGGCGCTGTCGGGCAAGGGCGCGATGCCGCCGCGCGGCGGCACGAGCCCCGACGACGTCAGCGACTATGAAATCGCGCGTGCGATCGTCTACATGGCGAACAACGACGGCGCGAACTTCCCCGAACCGGCTGCCCCGGCCGCCAATGCGGCACCGGCGGCGAGCGGCGCGGCGGGTGCGGCAGGCGCTTCGGGCGCCGATGCATCGAACGCGCAGGCCGCCGCTGCAATGGCCGCGATCGCCGCGATTCCGAAGGCCGGCGAAAAGCCCGCGGCCGCGCCGACCAGCGCCGACGCAGCCTCCGCCGGCAAGGCGCTGTACACGCAAGTGTGCCAGGCGTGTCACGCGGCCGGCGTGCTCGGCGCGCCGAAGTTCGGCAGCAAGGAAGACTGGGCGCCGCGCCTGAAGGAATCGATGGATACCGTCTACAACTACGCGCTGCACGGCAAGGGCGCGATGCCGCCGAAGGGCGGGTCGAGCGCGTCCGACACCGACGTGAAGGCGGCCGTCGACTACATGGTCAACGCGTCGAAGTAACGCCCGCCGGCCAGAAAAAACCCCCGCGGCGCACACGCATCGCGGGGGTTTCGTTTATCCGGATCGCCCGGGCGTCCGTGCGCCGAAGCGCGCCGCCTCACTTCTGCAACAGCGCCTTCAGGCTCGCGAGCCGGTCCTTCGGCGTCATCGGCGCTTCCTCCGGGGTCGGCGGCGGCGCTTCGTCGAGCCCCATCTCGGGAATGAAGCGCGACGGCTCGCACACGACCGTCTCGCGCGCCCGCTTGCGCTTCTTGCACCAGTTCAGGTGCAGGCTGCGCTGCGCGCGCGTGATCGCAACGTACATCAGCCGGCGCTCCTCCTCGATCCGCTCGCTGTCGATCGGGCCATCGTCCTCGCTGCCGCCGCGGTGCGGCATGATGCCCTCCTCGACGCCGACCAGGAACACGTGCGGATACTCGAGCCCCTTCGACGCATGGACCGTCGACAGCCGCACGGCGTCCGGATCCTCGTCCTTGCCTTCGAGCATCGACATCAGCGCGACGGTCTGGATCAGGCCGAGCAGGTTCTTGCCGGTGTCCGCAAGCCCGTCCGCGTTGTGGAAGCCTTCGGCCTCGCCGTCGACGGCTTCCGTCTCGGGCTTGGTGCCCTTGCGCTTCAGCCATTCGAGGAATTCGAGCACGTTCTGCCACTTCGACTGCGCCTGCCGCTCGTCGAACGCGTCGTACAGGTAGGCCTCGTAGTGAATGGCCTCCATCATGTCGTCGAGCACGACGGTCGCGGGCTCCTTGTCCGCGCGATCGGTCAGGCGCTGGATGAAGTCGCAGAACATCCTGAGCGGCTCGACCTGCCGCGCGGACAGCCGCGCCTCGATCCCGCCCATGTACACGGCCTCGAACAGCGACACCTTCGCCTGGCCCGCGAACGAGCCGAGCGCCTCGAGCGTCGTGTTGCCGATCCCGCGGCGCGGCGTCGTGACCGCGCGGATGAACGCGGGATCGTCGTCGGCGTTCGCGATCAGGCGCAGGTACGCGCACAGATCCTTGATCTCGGCCTTGTCGAAGAACGACTGGCCGCCCGACAGCACGTACGGGATCCGCTCGCGCCGCAGCACCTGCTCGAAGATCCGCGCCTGGAAGTTGCCGCGGTACAGGATCGCGTAGTCGCGGAACTGCGCGCGCCGCTCGAACTTGTGCGCGGACAGCCGGAACACGACCGATTCGGCCTCATGCTCCTCGTCGTTGCACGGCGTGACGGTGATCGAGTCGCCCATCCCGTGCTCGGACCACAGCTTCTTCTCGAACAGCTTCGGGTTGTTCGCGATCACGTTATTCGCGGCGGTGAGAATTCGCACCGTCGACCGGTAGTTCTGCTCGAGCTTGACGAGGTGCAGCTTCGGGAAATCCTTGCCGAGCTGCGCGAGGTTCTCGAGCGTCGCGCCGCGCCAGCCGTAGATCGCCTGGTCATCGTCGCCCACCGCCGTGAACGCGGCGCGCGGGCCGGCGAGCAGCTTCAGCAGCTCGTACTGGCACGCGTTGGTGTCCTGGTATTCGTCGATCAGCAGGTAGCGCAGCTTGTTCTGCCAGCGGTCGCGCACCTGTTCGTTCTTCGCGAACAGCTCGGCCGGCAGGCGGATCAGGTCGTCGAAGTCGACCGCCTGGTACGCATGCAGCGTCGCGACGTAGTTGCGGTAGACCAGCGCCGCCTGGTGCTCGTCCTCGTTGGCCGCGATCGTCATCGCCTCCTCGGGCATGATCAGGCCGTTCTTCCACAGCGAGATGGTGCTCTGGATCTTGCGGATCAGGCCCTTGTCGGTGGTGCCGATCTGCTCCTGGATCATCCCGAAGCAGTCGTCCGAATCCATGATCGAGAACTGTGGCTTCAGGCCGACGTGCTCGGCCTCCTGGCGCAGGATCTGCACGCCGAGCGAGTGGAACGTACACACGGTGAGCTGGTTGACGGGCACCTTGCGGCCTTCCTTGCCGGGCGTGGTGAGCGTCTTGCCCTCCAGCAGCTTCGACACGCGCTCGCGCATTTCGGCGGCGGCCTTGTTCGTGAACGTGACGGCCGCGATGTGGCGCGGCTCGAAGCCTTTCGCTTCGATCAGGTGCGCGATCTTCTGCGTGATCACGCGGGTCTTGCCGCTGCCCGCGCCGGCGAGCACGAGGCAGGGACCGTCGAGGTAGCGCACCGCTTCGTTCTGAGCGGGGTTGAGGCCTGCGGACATGATGGCGGATGATGTTGCGGTTGACGGCGAACGCCGGGAGGATGCCGCGCGCGACAGGCCTGGAATGCAGGCGGACACGCGGGGCAGGACGCGCATGTTAACACGTCGGCGGCGCGCTTTTCGGGAGCGCCGCCGGACGGGGCCGCGCCGGCAGGCCGTCGTTTTCGTCTCCCTGTTCGGCGCTTGATCCGGCCCTCGCCTCCTTGTCCTGACGGCCAATCCGGCTCCATCCACGGCCCGATCGGTCACAATGGGCGGCCGTCGCGATGGCAAGCGCGCGGCCCGAGCCCCGCGGCGCCGGCCGCGCGGCCTGCCGAGTGCAGCGCCAGCCCGTCCCGCGCCAAATGCCGGCTGCGGCCGCGCATGCGCCGCATCGTGCCGCGCGTTTTGCCGAACGCGCCGGTGCAGGCCGCCGTGCCATGCCAAAATAGCCGGTCGTCCGCGCGCCTTCGCGGGGCGCCGTCCTTTCGTTTCGTACGCAGCCAAGGATTGCCATGTCGTCATTGCTCAGGATTGGTTTGATGGGTTTCGGTTTCGCCGGCGCGACGTTCCACGCGCCCGTGATCGCCACGAGCGGCCGCACCGAGGTCGCCGCGATCGCGACGGGGCAGCCCGATCGCGCGCGCGCCGCCTGTCCGGGCGCCCGCATCGTCCCCGATCTCGACACGCTGCTCGGCCTCGACGACATCGACTGCGTGGTGATCGCCACGCCGAACGACACGCACTTCACGCTCGCGCGCCAGGTGCTCCAGGCCGGCCGCCACGTCGTCGTCGACAAGCCCGTCACGCTCACGGCCGACGAAGCGCTCGCGCTCGCGCGGCTCGCGAACGCGCGCAGCCGACTGTTCGCGCCGTTCCACAACCGCCGCTGGGACGGCGACTTCCTCACCGTGCGCCGCATCGTCGAATCCGGCGAACTCGGCCGGCTCACCTATTTCGCGTCGCACTTCGACCGCTTCCGGCCGACGCCGCGCACGCGCTGGCGCGAGGAGCCCGCACGCGGCGGCGGCCTGCTGCTCGATCTCGGCCCGCACCTGATCGACCAGGCGCTCGCGCTGTTCGGGCTGCCGGAAACAGTCAGCGCCACGGTCAAGACACGCCGCGACAACGGCACGGCGCCCGATTTCGTGCACCTGCTGCTCGGCTATCCGGACAAGGACGTCGCGCTGCATGCGAGCGCGCTGTCGGCGATCGAGCCCGCGCGCTTCACGCTGCACGGCACGCGCGGCAGCTACCAGAAGTTCGGGCTCGACACGCAGGAAGACCAGTTGAAGGCCGGCCTCACGCCGGATCACGTCGAGTTCGGCGGCGGCAACCCGCCCGGCGTGCTGCGCGTGCTCGACGGCGAGGTCGAGGTCGAGGTCGAGCGGCCGGTGCCGACGCTCGACGGGCAGTACGCGGAGTTCTATCGCGCGCTCGCCGCGTCGGTCCACGACGGCGCGCCGTTCCCGGTCACGCCGCAGGACGCCGTCGACGTGATGACGATCATCGAGCTCGCCGCGCAGAGCGAGCACGAAGGCCGCCGGGTACCGTTCGTGCGTCGCACCGTCTGACGGCCGCCGGCCGGGTCGGTGCCGACCCGGCCAGCGCGGCCATCCCGCGCCGCGCCGCCCCCGGCTCCGGCCACCCGCCAGCCGCCAGCCGCCACGGCGGCTCGCCCCCGAACATTCCGTTACAAATGGTGCGGGAACGAAAGTCAGCGGTAGTCTGGTCTGACGCGTTTCTCAAAAAGTCGATCCGACACCAAACCGTCAGGAGAATGTGATGCAACGGTTGATTCGCGCAGCGGCATGCTGCGTCCTGGTTTCCTCGCTCGCGGCCTGTGTCGTGCAGCCGCAGCGGCCGGCCCGACAGGCGCCCCCGCCCCCGCCGCGGCCGAATCCGCAGGTCGTCGCGAACGATCGCCTGCAGGAGGTCCAGGGCCGGATCGACAACCTGCACCGCCGCATCGACGCGCGCGTGAACGGCGGCTACTACCCGCCGCCGTACGGCGCGCAGCTGCACCACCGCCTCGACGTGATCCGCCAGGAAGCGAACGACATGTCGGGTCAGCATAACGGCGGCCTGTCCGGCGACGAGCAGCGCGTGCTGAACCAGGAACTCGACACGGCCGCGCGCGCGATCGGCGAGTAATCCCGGCCATGCCGGCGCCCGCCGGTGCCGGCAGAAGCGGCGGCGCCGCACGCCGCCGCTTGTCGCGAAGCGACATTCTTTTGCTCAAATTGACAATGCCCACCCGCTCGCGTACAGTCGCCCGCACGCGTCGGGAGAGCGTGTGACCGCGTAGCTAGCAACGCCGGTCGCGCCGCCGAAGGGGCACACCCGCAAACTCTCAGGCAAAAGGACCGACCGCGTCGGGGAATCCCGTCCGCGCATTGCGCGGGCCGCACTCCCCGCACTCTGGAGAGCGGCAGTAGCCCGCAGCGCATTGGCTGCGCGGGCAGGCTGCCCACCGAAGGGGCGCGCGTTCGCCGGCTTGTGGCCGCGGCGCAATCTCTCAGGTATCGAGGACAGAGGGGCATGTACCGGATCGCTTCGCAGGCCCCAAGGCCGCGACGGTTGGCACATGGCCGTTCTGACCCGCGCGCAAGCGCCTTGCCTGAGGCCTCGATGACTGCACTGAATCACACCCCGCTCAACGCCGCGCACCGCGCGCTCAATGCCCGCATGGTCGACTTCGGCGGCTGGGACATGCCCGTCAACTACGGCTCGCAGATCGAAGAACACGAAGCCGTGCGCACCGACGCCGGCATGTTCGACGTGTCGCACATGTGCGTCGTCGATTTCACCGGCAGCCGCGTGCGCGCGTTCTTCGAGCACGCGATCGCGAACAACGTCGGCAAGCTCAAGACGCCCGGCAAGGCGCTCTACTCGTGCCTGCTCAATCCGCAGGGCGGCGTCGTCGACGATCTGATCGTCTATTACTTCACCGAAGACTTCTTCCGCGTCGTCGTCAACGCCGGCACGGCCGAGAAGGACATCGCGTGGTTCAACCAGCTCAACGAACAAGGCGGCTACGGCCTGACCATCGCGCCGCGCCGCGACTTCGCGATCGTCGCCGTTCAGGGCCCGAACGCCCGTGAAAAGACCTGGACGACGGTGCCCTCCGCACGCGCCGCGACCAGCGAGCTGAAGCCGTTCAACGCCGCGCAGGTCGCCGCCACGCCGTTCGGCGACCTCACCGTCGCGCGTACCGGCTACACCGGCGAAGACGGCTTCGAAGTGATCGTCCCGGCCGTGCACGTCGAAGCGCTGTGGAACGCACTGCAGCAAAACGGCGTACGCCCGTGCGGGCTCGGCGCGCGCGACACGCTGCGCCTCGAGGCCGGCATGAACCTGTACGGCCAGGACATGGACGACACCGTGTCCCCGCTCGACGCGGGCCTCGCGTGGACGGTCGACCTGTCGGCGCCGCGCGAGTTCGTCGGCCGCGCCGCGCTCGAGGCAAACGGCACGCGCGCCGCGTTCGTCGGCCTGATCCTGCAGAAGGAAAACGGCAAGGCGGGCGGCGTGCTGCGCGCGCACCAGAAGGTCGTCACGCCGCACGGCGAAGGCGAGATCACGAGCGGCACGTTCTCGCCGTCGATGCAGGAGTCGATCGCGTTCGCGCGCGTGCCGGCGGCCGTCCAGGTCGGCGACACGGTCCATGTGCAGATTCGAGACAAGCAACTTCCCGCGCGCGTGGTAAAACTGCCGTTCGTGCGCAACGGCAAGGTCCTCGCTGCGTAACGACCGGGAGGCGACCGGCAGGCCGCCTCCCGGGAAGCCGGGAAATGGCGCCCGGCGCAACCACACCCGGCGCGCCCCCGCGGCGCGCCAGCATAACGAACACACCCTTTTATCCAGGAGCATCCGATGAGCAACGTCCCGGCCGATCTGAAGTACACCGACGAACACGAGTGGATCCGCACCGAAGCCGACGGCACGCTGACGGTCGGCATCACCGATCACGCGCAGAGCACGCTCGGCGACATCGTCTTCCTCGAACTGCCGCAAGTCGGCAAGTCGGTGAACGCGGGCGACGCCGTCGGCGTCGTCGAATCGGTGAAGGCGGCATCCGACATCTACTCGCCGGTGTCCGGCGAAGTCGTCGCCATCAACGAAGAAGCCGCCGACTCGCCGGAAGAAGTGAACAGCGACGCATACGGCGTGTGGCTCTTCAAGATCAAGCTCGCGGCCGGCGCCTCGACCGACAAGCTGATCGACGCTGACGCCTACAGCAAGCTGATCGACTAATTTTCCTTACCCGAACCGCGCGGGGCCGGCCTCGGCCCGCGCGGGACCAGAGTCACGCCATGAAGCTCGAACACCCGGACCGCCTGATGAACCGCACGCCCCTCTCGCTCGCCGCGCTCGAAACGCACGACGCGTTCGCAGAACGCCACATCGGCCCCGATGCCGCCAGCCAGCAGGCCATGCTCGACACGCTCGGCTTCGCGTCGCGCGCCGCGCTGATCGACGCCGTGATCCCGGCCGCGATCCGCCGCGCCGAAACGCTGCCGCTCGGGCCGTTCGCGCAACCGAAGAGCGAGGCCGAAGCCCTCGCCGCGCTGCGTGCCCTCGCGGACCAGAACCAGGTGTTCCGCTCGTATATCGGCCAGGGCTATTACGACTCGCACACGCCGGCCGTGATTCTGCGCAACGTGCTCGAAAACCCGGCGTGGTACACGGCCTACACGCCGTACCAGCCCGAAATTTCCCAGGGTCGCCTCGAGGCGCTCCTGAACTTCCAGCAGATGGTCGCCGACCTCACGGGCCTCGCGATCTCGAACGCATCGCTGCTGGACGAAGCAACCGCCGCGGCCGAAGCGATGACGCTGCTGCAGCGCACCGGCAAGCCGGCGTCGAACGTGTTCTACGTCGCCGACGACGTGCTGCCGCAGACGCTCGAAGTGATCCGCACGCGCGCGCTGCCGATCGGCATCGAGGTCAAGACGGGCCCGGCGGCCGACGCCGCGCAGGCCAACGCGTTCGGCGTGCTGCTCCAGTACCCGGGCGTATACGGCGACGTGCGCGACTACCGCGCGCTCACCGAAGCGATCCACGCAGCCGGCGGCCATGTGGTCGTCGCGGCCGACCTGCTCGCACTGACCGTGCTGACGCCGCCCGGCGAATGGGGCGCGGACGTCGCGGTCGGCAACACGCAGCGCTTCGGCGTGCCGATGGGCTTCGGCGGCCCGCACGCCGCTTACATGGCCGTGCGTGACGAATTCAAGCGCCAGATGCCGGGCCGCCTGGTCGGCGTGACCGTCGACGCGCAGGGCAAGCCCGCGCTGCGCCTCGCGCTGCAGACGCGCGAGCAGCACATCCGCCGCGAGAAGGCGACCTCGAACGTGTGTACCGCGCAGGCGCTGCTCGCGATCATGGCGAGCATGTACGCGGTCTACCACGGCCCGCACGGCCTGAAGACGATCGCGCTGCGCGTGAACCGCATCGCGGCACTGTTCGCCGCCGGCGTGAAGCAGCTCGGCTTCACGACCGTCAACGACACGTTCTTCGACACGCTGACGATCGATACCGGCTCGCGCACCGCGCAGGTCCACGAATTCGCGAAGGCCAAGCGCATCAACCTGCGTCGCGTGAGCGACACGCAAGTCGGCGTGTCGGTCGACGAAACGACGACCCGCGACGACCTCGCCGATCTCCTCGCCGTGTTCGCGCAGGCCGCGGGCGGCACGGCGCCGACCGTGGACGCGCTGGACGCGGGCCTCGGCGGCGTCGCCGTGCTGCCGGCCGGCCTCGAGCGCACGAGCGCGTACCTGACGCACCACGTGTTCAACCGCCACCATTCCGAAACCGAAATGCTGCGCTACCTGCGCAGCCTGTCGGACAAGGATCTCGCGCTCGACCGCTCGATGATCCCGCTCGGCTCGTGCACGATGAAGCTGAACGCGACGTCGGAAATGCTGCCGGTCACGTGGCCCGAATTCGGCCGGATCCACCCGTTCGCGCCGGCCGAGCAGACCGTCGGCTATCGCGAGATGATCGACCAGCTCGAGCAGATGCTCGTCGCCGCGACCGGCTATGCGGCCGTGTCGCTGCAGCCGAACGCCGGCTCGCAGGGCGAGTACGCGGGCCTGCTGATCATCCACGCTTACCACGCATCGCGCGGCGAAGCGCATCGCGACGTATGCCTGATCCCGGCCTCCGCGCACGGCACGAACCCGGCGTCGGCGCACATGGCCGGCATGAAGGTCGTGGTCGTCGCGTGCGACGCGCAGGGCAACGTCGACATCGCCGACCTGAAGGCGAAGGCCGAGCAGCACGCGAACGACCTCGCGGCGATCATGATCACGTATCCGTCGACGCACGGCGTGTTCGAGCAGAACGTCCGCGAGATCTGCGAGATCGTGCATGCGCACGGCGGCCAGGTGTACGTCGACGGCGCGAACATGAACGCGATGGTCGGCCTGACCGCGCCGGGCCAGTTCGGTGGCGACGTGTCGCACCTGAACCTGCACAAGACCTTCTGCATCCCGCACGGCGGCGGCGGCCCGGGCGTCGGCCCGGTCGCGGTCGGCGCGCACCTTGCGAAGTTCCTGCCGAACCAGCGTTCGACCGGCTACGCGCGTGCGGAAGACGGCATCGGCGCGGTGTCGGCCGCGCCGTACGGCTCGGCGTCGATCCTGCCGATCTCGTGGATGTACATCGCGATGATGGGCGCGAAGAACCTGACCGCCGCGACGGAAACCGCGATCCTCAACGCGAACTACATCGCGAAGCGCCTCGCACCGCACTATCCGGTGCTGTATTCGGGCCCCGGCGGGCTGGTCGCGCACGAGTGCATCCTCGACCTGCGCCCGCTCAAGGAAACGAGCGGCATCAGCGTCGACGACGTCGCGAAGCGCCTGATGGATTACGGCTTCCATGCGCCGACGATGAGCTTCCCGGTGCCGGGCACGCTGATGGTCGAGCCGACGGAATCGGAATCGCAGGAAGAACTCGACCGCTTCATCGCCGCGATGATCGCGATCCGCGAGGAAATCCGTGCCGTCGAGGAAGGTCGCGCCGACCGCGAGGACAACCCGCTGCGTCACGCGCCGCACACGGCTGCCGTCGTCACCGCGAACGAATGGCCGCACGCGTACTCGCGCGAGCAGGCGGCGTACCCGGTCGCGTCGCTCGGCACGAACAAGTACTGGCCGCCGGTCGGCCGTGCGGACAACGCCTACGGCGACCGCAACCTGTTCTGCTCGTGCGTGCCGATGTCGGAATACGCCTGACGCCCCCGCGCTCCGGAGTCCGGCCGTGACCACACCGCACGCAACCCTCGGTTGCGTGCGGTTTTTGCGTTCGCCGCCTGCCCGATCGATTCACGCTCGCCCGCCAATCCGGCTAACATCACACGCGATCCAGCCAATCAAGGAGTTCCGCATGGTGCGTCCGATGTTTCCGGGCCAGGGTGCCACGCAGGAGCGGCCGCGCCCGCGCCGCGTCGTGCCGCTGCTCGTCGCGTCGCTGTCGTTGGCTGCCGCCGGCCTCGGCACGGCCGGCAGCGCGCGCGCGGCGATGAATTTCTGCGCGGCGCCCGCATTGCAGGCGAGCGAGACGACCCAGGCCGAGCCGGGCGTGCAGGCACTGATCCGCAGCGTCGACGCGCGCATCGGCGAGCAGCCGAAGGCAATGGCGCGCGTGCACACCGAGGGCACGCTGCCGCACGAAGGCATCTACGACCAGAGCGCCGACGCGCTGAAGGACATGGAGCTGATGCGCGACGCCGCGCTCGCGTGGCGCGTGACCAATGCGCCGCGCTACCTGCAGCTCGTCGACCGCTTCCTGTCCGCATGGGTGTCGACCTACCAGCCGGGCTTCAACCCGATCGACGAGACGCGCTTCGACAGCCTGATCGTCGCATACGACATGACGGCGAGCGCGCTGCCGGTCAAGACGCGCAACGCGACGGCGGCGTTCATCGCGAAGCTCGGTGCCGGTTACGTCGCGCAGATCGACGCGCAGAAGCGCCCGCTCGCCGGCACCTGGCGCAACAACTGGCAGAGCCACCGGATCAAGCTGATCGCGCTGTCCGCGTTCACGCTCGGCGACCGCAAGATGATGAACGCCGCGCAGCGGCTGTTCGTCGAGCATCTCGCCGACAACATCGGCCCGGACGGCAAGACCTGGGATTTCGAGGAACGCGATGCGCTGCATTACGCGGTGTACGACCTGCAGCCGCTGGTGACGGCCGCGCTCGCCGCGCGCCGCTTCAACCGCAACTGGCTGCGCGAGCGCGGCGCGAACGGCGCGACGCTCGCGGCCGCGCTCGACTGGCTCGTGCCGTACGCGCTCGGCGAGAAAACGCACGAGGAATTCGTGAATTCGCCGGTGCCGTTCGACGCGAAGCGCCGCGAGGCCGGCTTGCCGGGTTATACGGGGCAGTGGGACCCGAAAAACGCCACCGAACTCTTTCATCTGGCCGCGCGTCTCGACGGGCGCTATGCCCGCGTCGCGCGGCAACTCTCCCCCATGCCGCCCGCATGGCTCGCCGCGTGCCTGCCATTGCAGGCGCGCTAGCATTATTCTTAAAGCAAGGCAGGTATCAAGATGGCAGTCAGCGTGTTTGACCTCTTCAAGATCGGCATCGGCCCGTCCAGTTCGCATACGGTCGGACCGATGCGCGCGGCGCTGATGTTCGTGCAGGGCCTCGAGCGCGACGGGATGCTCGACGCGACGGCCAACGTGAAGGTCGAGCTGTACGGCTCGCTCGGCGCGACCGGCAAGGGCCACGGCACCGACCGCGGCGTGATGCTCGGCCTGCTCGGCGACGCGCCCGACACCGTCGATCCCGAGACGATCGACGCGCGTCTGGAAGACGTCCGCAAGTCGAAGAAGCTCGCGCTGCTCGGCACGCATCCGGTGCCGTTCGTGCTGAAGGAGAACATCGCGTTCTACCGGCAGGCGCTGCCCGAACACCCGAACGGCATGAAGCTGCGCGCGTCCGACGCGAACGGCGACGTGCTGATCGAGCGCACCTACCTGTCGGTCGGCGGCGGCTTCGTCGTGACGGCCGGTGCGCCGAACACGAAGGTGCTGAGCGCGGCCGAGCAGATGACGCATCCGTTCCGCACCGGCGCCGAGCTGCTCGCGCTGACCGAGTCGACCGGCAAGTCGATCGCGCAGCTGATGTGGGAAAACGAGCGCGCGTGGCACACCGAGGAAGAGACGCGCGACGGGCTGCTGAAGATCTGGGCCGTGATGCAGTCGTGCGTGTCGCGCGGCTGCGGGATCGGCAACCCGGAAGCCGACGGCAACCTGCCCGGCCCGTTCCAGGTCAAGCGCCGCGCGCCGCAACTGTATCGCGCGCTGACCGGCGATCCCGAGCGGGCGCTGCAGGATCCGCTGTCGATGGTCGACTGGATCAACCTGTATGCGATCGCGGTCAACGAGGAAAACGCGGCCGGCGGCCGCGTCGTCACCGCGCCGACCAACGGCGCAGCCGGCATCATCCCGGCCGTGCTGCACTACTACACGCGCTTCACGCCGGGCGCGAACGAACAGGGCGTGATCGACTTCCTGCTGACCGCCGCCGCGATCGGCATTCTGTACAAGCTCAACGCGTCGATTTCGGGTGCGGAAGTGGGCTGCCAGGGCGAAGTGGGCGTCGCGTGCTCGATGGCGGCGGGCGCGCTCGCGGCCGTGCTCGGCGGCACGCCGCGCCAGGTCGAGAACGCGGCCGAGATCGGGATGGAGCACAACCTCGGCCTCACCTGCGACCCGGTCGGCGGGATGGTGCAGATCCCGTGCATCGAGCGCAACGCGATGGCATCGGTGAAGGCCGTCAATGCAGCGCGCATGGCGCTGCGCGGCGACGGCTCGCACTACGTGTCGCTCGACTCGGTGATCAAGACGATGCGCGAGACGGGCGCCGACATGAAGACGAAGTACAAGGAAACGTCGCGCGGCGGGCTGGCGGTGAATATCGTCGAGTGCTGATGCCCGGTTCGGCGGTCATGCGGGGCGGATCGATGCCCCGCGTTACCGTCGGATGCAACAGCTGACATTAATCGTTCAGCCAGTTCTCCAGCCGCAATCCCGGATAGCTGACGAAATCCCGCTCGTTGTTGGTCACGAGCGCGACGTCGAGCGACACCGCGTGCGCGGCGATCAGCTTGTCGAGATGATCCTTCTTCCGCTCGCGGGTTGCGTCGCGGACCGGACCGTACACTTGCGCCGCCGCGACGTCGAACGGAGCAACGGGGATATCGTCGATCAGCGCGGCGAGATGGCGACGCTCCCGCGCAGGATTCGCACATGCGGCGACGCCGTACTCGAGCTCCGCATACGTGATCGCCGACATCACCACATCCCCCGTGTAGCACTGCGCAAATCGTTTCGCGACTTGCTCAGGCTGGTTCTTCATCAGATAGATGCACATGTTGGTGTCGAGCATGTAGCGCGGCATTACAGCTCCTCGCGATCGGCCTGCTCCTGGTCGCCGCGACCTTCGGCCATGAAATCCGGCCCGAATTTCGCGAATTTCTCGAGTACGTGGGTCAACGGCCGCCGCATCGGTCGAATACGGATTTCGTCACCGATACGCTCGATTTCCAGTTCGATATCGCTGCGCTCATAGGCGAGGTCGGCAGGAATTCGCACGGCCTGCGAGTTGCCGTTCCGAAATACCCTCGTGGTGTGCATGTCGATCTCCGCACGGATGTACATGGGATGTACATTATCCGATGCGGTCTGCGATGTAAATCCATGTGTGTACATAACGCGACTCCTGGTGCCGTTCGGCATGATCCTGCTTCGGTATCCAGGCAGGCGCCCGGCTCGACATCAAAAGCGCACACTTTTCACCTTCGCGCACGCCCACACAAGCCGGCCATTCGGCCACCCGAAGCCACGACGCGCGCCGCGAACCACCCCGCGTTCCGACACTTTTCATCGGCCCGCCAACGAGCGTAAGCTGTACATCCCGCTACCCAGGGAGACGGCAGCCCATGTCGCATTCCAAGGATCTCGAGCCGCGCGCCACCACCGGCGCGCGACTGCTCGTCGATGCGTTGCTCGCCAATCACGTCGAACGCGTGTTCTGCGTGCCGGGCGAGAGCTTCCTCGCCGTACTCGATGCGCTGGCGGACGACACCGCGCGGATCCAGACGGTCGTCTGCCGCCACGAGGCGGCGGCCGCGAACATGGCGGAAGCGGTCGGCAAGCTGACCGGCCGTCCCGGCATCGCGTTCGTCACGCGCGGGCCCGGCGCGACCCACGCGTCGATCGGCGTGCACACCGCGTTCCAGGATTCGACGCCGATGATCCTGTTCGTCGGCCAATGCGCGCGCGAGCACCTCGATCGCGAAGCCTTCCAGGAAATCGACTACCGCCGGATGTTCGGCCAGATGGCGAAATGGGTCGCGCAGATCGACGACCCGCGCCGCATCCCCGAATACCTGAGCCATGCATTCCACGTCGCGACGTCCGGCCGGCCCGGCCCGGTCGTGCTCGCGCTGCCCGAGGACGTGCTGTCCGACGCGTGCGCGCCGCAGCCCGTCGTGCCGGCCGCGAAACGCGTCGCGGCGTCGCCGTCGGCCGCGCAGATCGACGAGCTGCGCGAACGGCTCGCGCGCGCCGAGCGGCCGTTCGCGATCGTCGGCGGCAGCGGCTGGACGCCCGACGCATGCGCGAACCTGCGCACCTTCGTCGAGCGCTGGCAACTGCCGGTCGCGTGCGCGTTCCGCTTCCAGGACACCTTCGACAACGCGCACCCGAACTACGCGGGCGACGTCGGTCTCGGGATCAATCCCGCGCTCGGCAAGCGGATCCGCGACGCCGACCTGCTGCTGGTGCTCGGCCCGCGTCTCGGCGAAGCGACGACGGGCGGCTATACGCTGCTCGACATCCCGAAGACGCGCCAGACGCTGATCCACGTGCACCAGGGCGCGGACGAACTCGGCCGCGTGTATGCGGCCGACCTGCCGATCGTGTCCGGGATGCCGGAGATCGCGGCGCCGCTCGCCGCGCTCGAACCGCCGGCGCACCCCGCATGGGTCGGCACGGCCGCCGACGCGCACCGCGCGTACCGCGAATGGCACGCGCCGCTGCCGATGCCCGGCGACGTCCAGCTCGGCGACGTGATGGTGCAGTTGCGCGAGCGCCTGCCGCACGACGCGATCCTGACCAACGGCGCCGGCAACTACGCGATCTGGCTGCATCGCCACTTCGCGTACCGGCACTTTCGCTCGCAGCTCGCGCCGACCAGCGGCGCGATGGGCTACGGGCTGCCCGCCGCGCTCGCCGCGAAGTCGCTGTATCCGTCGCGGGCCGTCGTCGCGCTCGCCGGCGACGGCTGCTTCATGATGGCCGGCAACGAACTCGCGACCGCGATGCAGTACGGGCTGAACATCGTCGCCATCGTCGTCAACAACGGGCATTTCGGCACGATCCGCATGCATCAGGAGCGCAACTATCCTGGGCGCGTGCACGGCACCGGGCTCACGAACCCCGATTTCGCCGCGTATGCGCGCGCGTTCGGCGCGCATGGCGAGACGGTCGAGCGCACCGCCGACTTCGCGCCGGCACTGGAGCGCGCACTGACCTGCGGGCTGCCGGCGCTGATCGAGATCCGCATCCCGCAGGACGCCAGCACGCCGGCCGCGACGCTCGAGCAGATCCGCGAGCAGGGCCGCCGCGCGCGCGGCGCGTGACCATGGAAATGCGCGCCGCGCCGGCCGGCCTCGCGCTGTCGCACGACGACGCGCTGACGCATCCGGGCACGCTGCTCGCGCCCGACGGCACGCTCGTCGCACCCTACGACCTCGAGCACGGCGGCGGCCCCGCGGAGAATCACGTGCCGGCCGCGCCGGCGCTCGGCCTGCTGCACGCCGCCCACCGGCCGTTCCGGCTCGACTACGGCCGCACGGCGGACGTGTACGTGATCAATGGAATGGGCGTCGCGCTCGGCGACTCGGTGATCGGGCTGACCGCGCTCGCCGCGCTGCGCGCGATGCATCCCCGCCTGCGCTTCACGCTCTACCGGCCGGCCCGCTCGCCGCGCTACGTCGACGCGCTGTATGCGCTCGCCGCCGACGTCGTCGCGCCGTCGCGTGCGCTGCCGTGCGCCGCCGACGCACTGCCCGCGCACGCGCCGCGCATCGATCTCGGCAATCACCTGTACTGGCCCGCTTTCGCGCGGCAGCCGATGATCGACTTCTTCCTCGACGCGCTCGGCGCGGATCCGGCCACGGTGCCGGCCGCCGCGAAGCGCAATCGCTGGCTTGCGCGGCTGCCCCTCCCCGCACTGCCGGCCGAATGGCGGCGGCCGTACGTGCTGTTCTGCCCGAGCGCGAGCACCGCGGTGCGCAGCGTGCCGCCGGCGCTGCGCGCGGCTTTCGTGGAGCGGCTCGCGCGGCGTTACGGGCTGCCGGTGGTCGGCTTCGGCCCCGTCGCGCATCCGGCCTATGTCGACGTGAGCCGCGACGCGGCCGATACCGCGCGCTTCATTGCCTGGGTCAGGGGGGCGAGCGTGCTGTTCGCGCCCGACACGGCCGCGCTGCATCTCGCCGACGGCTTCGACGTGCCGACGCTCGGCTGTTTCACGACGATCGGCCCGGCGCTGCGCGTGCGCGACTATCCGCACTGCGTACCGGTCGCGCTCGATGTGCCGGACGCATTGCACGGGCTGCATCGCAGCGAGCGGCCGGACGACCTCGCGGCGGTCGAAGCCGCTTACCGGGCGATCGACTGGGATGCCTTGCCGTGGCCTGCGCCGCGCGAAGCGGCGGCTACCGCCGGATAGGGATGGAAAAAAGGGAGCCGCCCGGATGACCGGACGCACAGCGGCATCCACGCGCCGCTGCCCGCCTCACCCGGCCGCCACCGTCACCGCCCGCTCGCGCAGCGTCTCCGACGGCCGCTTGCCGAACAGCCGCCGATAGTCGGTCGCGAACTGGCTCAGGTGCCAGAAGCCCCACGCCTCCGCGACGTCCTGCACCGAACCGGCCGCCCGCCCGCACAGGTCGCGCCGCGCGCCGTTCAGCCGCAGCGTGCGCAGATAGGTCGCGGGCGCCATGCCGAGCACGTCCTGGAAGCAGTACTGCAGCGTGCGCCGGCTCACATGCAACTGCTCGCACAGCTCGGGCACGCCGACCGGGCGCGTGCGGTGGGCGAGCACGTACTCGCGCGCCTGCTCGACGAGCCAGCGCCGTGTCGACGGGGCGCCGCCCGCGCCGTCGTCAGCCGGTTGCGCGCACGCGTCGAACAGCGCCGCCAGCACCTCGGCCTGCAGGTCGTCGCGCTGCGCGTCGGGCAGCGGCCCGCCCGCGGCCGCCGCGCCGTCGAGGCGGCCGCCGAGCAGCGCGCACAGGCGCGCGAGCCGCGTATCGCCGATCTGGATCACGCGCTGCGTGAACAGCCGCTCGTCGAGCGCGCGGCGTTCGACTTCCTCCGCGTAGCGGCGCAGCACGTCGCCGCGCACGACCACGCCGTAGATCGAGAACTGCGCGGGTGTCAGCAATTCGAATTCGACGTTGCCGGGCCGGAATGCGAGCGCGCCGGGGCCGATGCGGCACGCATCGACCCGCGCGGTGCCGTCACTCATCAGCGGGATGCCGAACCAGTACGCGTCGCCGCGCACCTCGCACGCCTGCCGCAGCAGGTGGCTGGTCGATTCGCGAAACAGCTTCATCGTGTCGAGCGGCAGCTCGGTCAGCGTGCCGACGAAGCGGCCGGCCGCGAGCTGGTCGTAGGTCTGCCGCCAGCCGATCAGGTTGCGCGCCTGCTCGTCGGCGTCGTGCGCGACGCTGACCACGGCCTGGCCGGCCAGCGCGTCGTCGCCCTGCGCGCTGCACCGCGTGTCCTCGGCCGTCGGCTCGGCCATGCACTCCACTCGTTGACCCATCATGTTCTCCTCACCCGCCCGGGACCGCGTCCAACACGCAAGTCCCGTGCCGAATCGCGCGGTCCGGCGACAAGCCCGTCATTCAACGCCGTGCAGCCAATGCGCGCCATGCGGGCGCACCCGGAGGCGGCATGCCGCGCACCGCGCGGGTGCGGCATGCGCGCCGCCGGCAGTTCGGCGACGCGCTACGCGCCCGGCCGCAACCGCACCACCCGCGTGCCGCAGTTGCCGTACGCCTGCGCGACCGCCAGTTCGACGATCGGACTGCCCGCCCGCCAGGGCGCCGCGTCCGCTTCCGGCAGATCGGTGCGCAGCGTTGCGCGGCCGTTGATCCGGTAGCGGATGCCGCGCACGAAATCGATGAACAGCAGCCCGACGCCGCAGTCGTCGCACGCCAGCGCATCGAGCCGGTGGCCGCCGTGCGCCGGCAGCGCGAAGCGCAGCGTCTTCGTGTCGATCACGCGCACGACCGGCCACAGATCGCCGTTCGCGTCGCGCATGCCCTGCACGATGTCGCAGCTCATGCGCGCCGGGGCCGGGCCGCCGGTCGTCGTGCCGACGAACATGAACGGCTGCGATTCGACGAACTGACGCACGCCGATGTTCAGCCGCGTCGTCACGACGTCGCTCATCCGCTCGGCTTCGTCGGTGACGCCGAAGCGGTGATGCGCGTCGAGCTCGCCCGCGTGAAACACCGGGTGACGCGGATAGGATCCGGGCAGTTCTGCCATGCTGGTTTCCGTCGGGGCCATCGGGGCGCAATACGGGCGCGATACGGGCGCGAACGCGCGCCGGCCGGCGCGGATGCCGACGCCCGTATCGAATGTCGAAACGAGAAAACGGCGAAGTGCCGGACGAACCGGCGTCAGCGCATTGCCGCCGCGCCGCGGACGCCGCCCGGCGGCCGAAGGCCGGACAGCCAGCGCCCGACCACCGAACCTTCCACGGCAAGCCGGCGCCGGACGCGTCGCTGCCGTCCGGCACCGGCCGCCGTCCCGGGCAGCGTTGCGCTGCCGCCCGGCCGGCCCCGGCACTTCGCCCCCTGCTGCGGCGATCAGAAGAACCCGAGCGCCTCGGCCTGGTAGCTGACCAGCAGGCACTTCGTCTGCTGATAGTTCGACAGCGCCATCTTGTGCGTCTCGCGGCCGATGCCGGACTGCTTGTAGCCGCCGAACGCCGCGTGCGCCGGATACAGGTGGTAGCAGTTGGTCCACACGCGGCCGGCCTCGACCTCGCGGCCCATCCGGTACGCACGCGTGCCGTTGCGCGTCCACACGCCCGCGCCGAGCCCGTAGAACGTGTCGTTCGCGAGTTCGATCGCCTCCTGCTCGTCCTTGAACGTCATCACCGACGCGACCGGCCCGAAGATCTCCTCCTGGAACACGCGCATCTTGTTGTTGCCGAACAGCATCGTCGGCTTCACGTAATAGCCCGTGCCGAGGTCGGCGGCCGGTGCCGTGCGCTCGCCGCCCGTCAGGCATTGCGCGCCTTCGTCGCGGCCGATGTCGATGTACGACAGGATCTTGTCGAGCTGTTGCTGCGACGCCTGCGCGCCGATCATCGTCTGCAGGTCGAGCGGGTGGCCGCCCTTGATGCGCTCGACGCGCGCGACGGCCTTCTCGATGAAGCGTTCGTAGATCGATTCCTGGATCAGGATCCGCGACGGGCACGTGCACACCTCGCCCTGGTTGAGCGCGAACATCGCGAGGCCTTCGAGCGCCTTGTCGAGGAACGCGTCGTCCTGGTCGAGCACGTCGGCGAAGAAGATGTTCGGGCTCTTGCCGCCCAGTTCGACCGTCGACGGGATCAGGCTCTCGGCCGCCGCGCGCAGGATGTGCTTGCCGACCGGCGTGGAACCGGTGAACGCGATCTTCGCGATCCGCTTGCTGGTCGCGAGCGCCTCGCCCGCTTCCTTGCCGAAGCCGCTGACGATGTTGATCGTGCCGGCCGGGAACAGGTCGCCGATCAGCTCCATCAGCACCAGCACCGACGCGGGCGTCTGCTCGGCCGGCTTCATCACCACGCAGCAGCCGGCCGCGAGCGCCGGTGCGAGCTTCCACGCGGCCATCAGCAGCGGGAAGTTCCACGGGATGATCTGGCCGACGACGCCGAGCGGCTCGTGGAAGTGATACGCGACGGTGTTGTCGTCGATCTCGGAGATGCCGCCTTCCTGTGCGCGGATGCAGCCCGCGAAATAGCGGAAGTGGTCGATCGCGAGCGGCAGGTCGGCCGCCATCGTCTCGCGCAGCGGCTTGCCGTTGTCGATCGTCTCGGCCACCGCGAGCAGCTTCAGGTTCTTTTCCATCCGGTCGGCGGCGGCGAGCAGCAGGTTCGCGCGCTCGGTGACCGACGTCTTGCCCCACTTGCGGCGCGCGGCGTGCGCGGCATCGAGTGCGACCTCGATGTCGTCGGCGCCGGAGCGCGGCACGCGGCAGAACGGCTTGCCGTTGATCGGCGACACGTTCTCGAAATACTCGCCCTTCACCGGCGGAACCCACTTGCCGCCGATGTAGTTGTCGTATTGCTGACGGTACGGGTATTCGACGTCGAGGCCCAGTTGTTTCAGGTCAAACGGGTTCATACATGTCTCCTGTTCATCGTGCTTGTGTGAATGCAGCGCCGGTTGGATCGCGCTGCACGGCTTACGCAACATGCGTGCCAAACCGGGCACAAACGGAACAGGAGCGGTGCGTCCGGCCGCCCGCCGGGGGCGATGCCGGCGCACGGAACACGAGTGTCCCGATTCTGAACACCGGGACGGCACAGCGGGTACGACGGGTGTTCGGATTTTTCACAGCGCACCTGCGTACGCCCCGCTGCGCGCCACGCTCGCCGCGTGGCATGTCGCTTGCGTGCGGAACGCGGATCCGCACGCATCGGCCACGCGCCGACCGAACCATGAACCAACCGGGCCCCTTGAGCGACGATGCCGTCGCGTTCATCCATTCGCAGGCATTCCTGATCGTCGCGACCGCGAACGCGACGGGCGACGCCGACTGCTCGTATCGCGGCCGGCAGCCGCGCGCGGACGGTTCGTTCGCCCCGCTCGTCGACCTGCCCGATCGCCGCACGCTCGTGCTGCCCGACTTCGCGGGCAACAACCTGTTCAACACGATCGGCAACCTGCTCGTAAATCCGGCGATCGCGCTGCTGTTCGTCGATTTCGTCCGGCAGACGACGTGGCTCGTGCAGGGGCGCGCGACGATCGACGAAGAGGCGCGAAGCCGCGCGCAGCTGTGGCCGGATGCGCCGCGTTATGTGGTCGTTGACGTGGAAAGCGCGCACGCGCGGGCCGATGCGGGACTGCCGCCGCTCGTGCTGGCGTGAGGCGCAGCACCATGCCGTCGTCGCGGCAAGGCGGGCGCGCATGGGCCGATGAGGCACTACGGCCGCTTGCGCAAACGTGACGCGCCGAGCGAGTCGTCGGTGCAGGAGCACGCCGGCGCCGTTCCCGATGAACGCGTGCCCGGCGACGCAACGCCCTCCGGTCATTCGCGCGCGGGGCCGATCGTCGGTACACGGATTCGCGCGATCGCAGAATGCCCGGGCGCGCGGTCCGCGATTGCCGACCTGCACGCCCCCGACGACGCCTCGCTCACCGCACACTCACCGCCCGCTTGCCTCCACGCAAGCCGGTTCGGTCCGGCGACGCGCCCGCGCGTCGGTATGCGCCTGTTCGCCGTCATCGCCGCGCGCTTCCGCCACCGCCGGCCGCGCACCGAGAAACGCGAACACCACGACCGCACACAGCACCGTGACGACCGCGAGCCCGATCAGCAGCCGATCGAATGCATGCACATAGCTCGCGAGCAGCGCCGCACGACCGACGCCCGGCAACCCGGCCGCCGCACCGGCGAGATCGCCGGTCGCGAGGCGCGCGGCCGCCCGCAGCGCCGCGTCGGATGTCCCCGCCGTCGCCTGCCGCAAATCGGCGTGCGCGAGGGTCGCCAGCACCGCGCCGGCGATCGCGAGCGCGATCCCCTCGCCCGCCACGCGCGTCGTACTGAAGATCCCGGTCGCCATCCCCGCGCGCTCCTTCGGCACGACGCTGACCGACAGCCCGTCCATCAGCCCCCACGGCATGCCGGCCCCGATGCCGATCGCGAGCATCGGCGCGATCGCCGCCGGCCCCGCGCCGCCGCGCAGCGCGACGCCCAGCCACACGAGGCCCGCCGCCGCGAGCAGGAGCCCGAGCCCCGAGATCACGCCGGCCGACAGCCAGCGCGTGAGCGTCGCCGCGACGAGCGGCACGACGAGCATCGGCGCGGAGATCGCGAGCATCAGCCAGCCCGCGTCGATTTCGCTGAAGCCGTCGATGCCGATGAAGCGCAGCGGCAGCACGACGAGCAGCACGATGTAGCAGCAGCAGGTCGACACCGGCAGCACCTGAACACCGACGAAGCGCGGAATCCGGAACAGCGACAGGTCGAGCATCGGCCGCGCGACGCGCGTCTCGATCGCGACGAATGCGCACGCGCCGAGCGCCGCGCACGCCAGCAGCGCAACGACGAGCGGATGCGTCCAGCCGCGCGCGGGCGCCTCGATCACGCCGAACGTGAACAGCGTGAGCGCGGCGGTGAACGCTGCGGTGCCGGGCCAGTCGAGCCCCGTCGCGCGCGGATCTCGCGACTCGTGCATGCGCGGCAACCCGAACCCGAGCGACAGCATGCCGGCCGCCGCGCCCGTGACGAAGATCGCACGCCAGCCACCGTGCGCGATCAGCCAGCCGGCGAGCACCGGCCCGAACGCGAGCCCGATGCCGAAGGTCGTGCCGAGCAGGCTGAACGCACGCGTGCGCGCCGCGCCGTCGAACTCCTGCGCCAGCGCGGCCGTGCCGCCCGCGAGCGCCGCGGCCGCCGCGAGCCCTTGCGCGCCGCGCAGCAGGTCGACCGCGAGCATCGACGGCGCGAACGCGAGCGCAACCGACATCAGCGTGAAGCCGCCGACGCCGATCGCGAACACGCGCTTGCGGCCGAACTGGTCGGCCAGCGCGCCCGCCGCCATCAGGAAACTGCCGAACGCGAGCATGAACGCGTTGGTGATCCAGTTCATCGCGACCGGGCCGCCGTGCAGGTCGCGGCCGATCGCGGGCGTCGCGACCGCGCCGCCCGAAAACGACAGCGGCAGCGCGACGGCGGCCATGCAGACGGCGGCCAGCACCCACGTGCGCCGGCGTGCCGACGTGACTGAATCGGCTGAAAACGGGTGATCCATCATTGCTCCTCGAAAAGCCGGCGCGGATGCGCCTCAAGCGCGATCAAGGATAATTTCGATTCAATCACCGAAAAACAACGCGAGACTCCGTATATAACGGACTAAAATTCCTCAATTCACTGCATCGCATCCGCTTGCCCGCCTACGTCGATGGAAAACCTGAACGGCATCGCCGCCTTCGTCCGCACCGCCGAAGCGCTCAGCTTCGTCGCGGCCGGCCGCGCGCTCGGCATCTCGGCCTCCGCCGTCGGCAAGACGATCGCGCGGCTCGAGCAGTCGCTCGGCGTGCGCCTGTTCAACCGCACGACGCGGCGCGTCACGCTGACCGACGAAGGGCGCCATTTCTACGAACGCTGCCAGCGGATCCTCGAGGATTTTCGCGATGCGGAGGCGACCGTGACGGCCGCCGCGCAGCGCCCGCGCGGCAAGCTGCGCGTGAGCCTGCCGGTGATCGGCTACCGGTTCCTGCTGCCGGTGCTGCCCGAATTCAGGCTGCGCTATCCGGACGTCGAGCTCGACCTGGATTTCAACGACCGGATGGTCGATGTCGTCGAAGGCGGCTTCGACGCGGTGATCCGCAGCGGCCCGCTGTCGGATTCGAGCCTGATGTCGCGGCGGCTCGGCCCGTTCGCGTTCGTGCTGTGCGCGACGCCCGCGTATCTCGCGCAGGCCGGCACGCCGCAGGCGCCGCGCGATCTCGAAGCGCACGATTGCGTGCGCTACTGCTTCCCGACCACCGGCAAGCTGCAGGACTGGGCGCTCGCCGCCGACGACGGCACGCCGCTGAAGCTGCGCACCGCGATGACCTGCAACAACATGGAAGCGCTGCGCGGTGCGGTCATGGCGGGGCTCGGCATCGGCTACATGCCCGATTTCCTCGCGCGCGACGCGCTGGACACGGGCGCGCTCGTCACGGTGCTCGACGCTTACCGGATCGCGCCGGGGCAGTTCTCGATCGTGTGGCCGTCGAGCCGGCAGCTGTCGCCGAAGCTGCGCGTGTTCGTCGACTTCCTGTGCGAGCGGTTGTTCAAGTAGACGGACGGCGCGGTCGCGCCATCGATCCGCCTCAATCCGCCTCAATCCGCATCAATCCGCATCAATCCGCGCCGATCCGCTCCGCTTCCGCCTGCGGCAACAGCGCATCGCTGTCGTCCTTCAGCCCGACGCCCGTGAGGCCAAGCCGGCGCGCGTGCGTCATCAGGTAATGCAGCTTGTGCGCGGCCGCGGCATGCGGCAGCCCTTCGGGCCGCACGTTCGAGATGCAGTTGCGCAGCGCGTCGTGGCAGCCGACCTTCGGCGCCCACGTCAGGTATACGCCGAGGCTGTCCGGCGAGCTGAGCCCCGGCCGTTCGCCGATCAGCATCGCGACGACCTGCGCGCGCAGCAGTTCGCCGATCTCGTCGCCGAGCGCGACGCGCGCCTGCGTCGCGACCACCACCGGGCCGATCCGCCAGCCGTCCGCTTCGAGCCGCGGGCACACGGCCTGCAGCAGCGGCAGCGCCTGCTTCGCGGCCGCGAACGCCGACAGCCCGTCGCCGACCACGAACACCACCTCGGGCGCGTCGTCGAGCGCCGCGCCGTAACCGGCCAGCAGCGCGCGTCCGTCATCGGACAGCTTGCGGCCGAGATCGGGCCGGCGCAGGTAGTGCTGGCGGTCGGGCGCCGCGCTCTGCACGCCGAGCGTCGCGAAGCCGGCCGCGTCGATCTCGCGGCGCAGCGCGTCCGCGTCGAGCGGCTGGTGCACCGCGTCGCGCGCCTGCGCGTGCGACAGGTTGAACGCGAGCAGCGGCGCGGTCGGCAGGCTGCTGCCCGCGCGGCCGAGCGCGATCCGCGCGTTCGTGAACGACTTCAGCTGCGCCCACGGGTTCTTTTCGACGGCGTCGCTCATGCCGAAATCCCCATCCAGTCGTTCGCGCCCGCGAGCAGCGGCACGCGCGCGCTCGCGGCGCGCAGCGCGCCGTGCGCGTCGGCGATCTCCATCGTCTCCAGCCATTCCTCGAACTCGGGCGCGCGGCGCAGGCCGAGCACCTCGCGCACGTACAGCTGGTCGTGAAACGACGTGCTCTGGTAGTTCAGCATCACGTCGTCCGCACCCGGAATCCCCATGATGAAGTTGATGCCGGCCGCACCGAGCAGCGTCAGCAGCGTGTCCATGTCGTCCTGGTCGGCTTCCGCGTGATTCGTGTAGCAGATGTCGCAGCCCATCGGCACGCCGAGCAGCTTGCCGCAGAAGTGATCCTCGAGCCCCGCGCGGATGATCTGCTTGCCGTCGTACAGGTATTCGGGCCCGATGAAGCCGACCACCGTGTTCACGAGGAACGGATCGAACTTGCGCGCGACCGCATACGCGCGCACCTCGCAGGTCTGCTGGTCGACGCCGAAATGCGCGTTCGCCGACAGCGCGCTGCCTTGCCCCGTCTCGAAGTACATCAGGTTGTTGCCGACGGTGCCGCGCTTGAGCGACAACGCGGCCTCGCGCGCCTCGCCGAGCAGCGCGAGCGAGATCCCGAAGCTCGCGTTCGCCTTCTCGGTGCCCGCGATCGACTGGAACACCAGGTCGACCGGCGCGCCCTTCTCGATCGCCGCGATCGTGTTGGTCACGTGCGTGAGCACGCACGACTGCGTCGGCACGCCGTAGCGTTCGCGGAACCCGTCGATCATCGCGAGCAGCTTCACGATCGCCGCGAGGCTGTCGGTCGCCGGGTTGATGCCGATCATCGCGTCGCCGCAGCCGTACATCAGCCCGTCGAGCATCGACGCGGCAATGCCCTTCACGTCGTCGGTCGGATGGTTCGGCTGCAGCCGCACCGACATCCGGCCGGCCAGCCCGACCGTGTTGCGAAAGCGCGTGACGACGCGGCGCTTGCGCGCGGCCGCGATCAGGTCCTGGTTGCGCATCAGCTTCGACACGGCCGCGACCATCTCGGGCGTGAGGCCCGGTGCGATCCGTTCGAGCGCGGCGCCGTCGGCCGCGGGCGACAGCAGCCAGTTGCGGAAGTCGCCGACGGTGAGGTGCGAGATCTCCGCGAACGCGGCCGCGTCGTGATCGTCGAGGATCAGGCGCGTGACCTCGTCGTGTTCGTATGGAATCAGCGCTTCGTTCAGGAACGCCTTCAGCGGCACGCCCGCGAGCGCGATCTTCGCGGCCACGCGCTCCTCCTCGCTCGCCGCCGCGACGCCGGCGAGCTGGTCGCCCGAGCGCAGCGGGCTCGCCTTCGCGAGCAGCGTCTTCAGGTCCGCGAAACGGTACGTGCGCGGGCCGATCGTCTCCGTGTAGGACATCGTTCGAATCTCCTTGCCAGTCCTTGCCTTGCCTGACGCCGACGGCGCGCCCGTTCGACGGGGCGCGCCGCATGCCGTCACGAACGGCCGTTCGGGTCGGCCATCCTCATTCCTCGAGCAGCGCGTCGCCCGGTGCGCTCGCACGCTGCGAACGGGTCGCGAGGAAGTACGCGTAGCCGAGCGCGAGGAACGCGATGAACACCATCGCCACCAGCCCGTTGAAGTACACCATCGTCGCAAGGCAAATCAGGGCTGCAACGATCGCGAATGCCGGGAAGAACGGGTACAGCGGCGCGCGGAACGGCCGCTCCAGGTTCGGCTGCGAGCGGCGCAGCTTGAACAGCGCCGCCATGCTTACGATATACATCACGATCGCGCCGAACACCGACATCGTCACGATGTTCGCGGTGAGCGTCTGGCCGCCGAACTGGATCAGCTCGTCGCTGTAGATCGCGGCGATGCCGACCACGCCGCCCGCGAGAATCGCGCGATGCGGCGTCTTGAAGCGCGGATGCACCTTGCCGAGCCACTCCGGCAGATAACCTTCGCGGGCCAGCGCGAAGATCTGGCGCGAATAGCCGAGGATGATCCCGTGGAACGACGCGACGAGCCCGAACAGCCCGAGCCACACGAGCATGTGCATCCAGCCGCTGTTCGCGCCGACGATGTACTTCATCGCCTGCGGCAGCGGGTCGTTGATGTTCGCGAGCTTGGTCCAGTCACCCGCGCCGCCGGCGAACACCATCACGCCGATCGCGAGGATGACGAGCGTCAGGATGCCGGCCACGTACGCGATCGGGATCGAGCGCTTCGGGTTCTTCGCTTCCTCGGCGGCCATCGCGACGCCTTCGATCGCGAGGAAGAACCAGATCGCGAACGGGATCGCGGCGAACATGCCGTGGAATGCGCCAACGCTGAAATGATCGGCGCCCGACCAGCCGCCCTTCATGAAGTTGCTCCACGCGAAGCCCGGCGACACGACGCCCATGAACACCAGCAGCTCGAAGATCGCGAACAGCGTGACGACCAGCTCGAACGTCGCGGCGATCTGCACGCCGACGATGTTCAGCGCCATGAACACGAGATACGCGCCCATCGCCGCGTGTTTCGGTTCGAGCCCCGGAAACTGCACGTGCAGGTACGCGCCGATCGCGAGCGCGATCGCGGGCGGCGCGAACACGAACTCGACGAGCGTCGCCGCGCCGGCGAGATAGCCGCCCGTCGGGCCGAACGCGCGGCGCGCATACGCGAACGGGCCGCCCGCGTGCGGGATCGACGTCGTCAGCTCGGTGAAGCTGAAGATGAAGGTGGTGTACATCGCCGCGACGAACAGCGCGGTGACGACGAAACCCAGCGTGCCGGCGCTCGCCCAGCCGTAGCTCCAGCCGAAGTATTCGCCTGAAATCACGAGGCCGACCGCGATGCCCCACAGTTGCCAGGTCCCAAGCGTCTGCTGCAGCGCGGGCTGGCCGGACGACTTGGCGCCGGCGGCGGGCCGGCCATTCGACTCTGCTTTCATCGGATTCTCCTGAAAGGCGCCGGCCTGCGGGCCCGCGCGACTGAGAATCGATGCTAGAGAGTCATTAAACGACGTGTTATCGAAATTCGGCAAAGATGACGGCTGACGTTTCGCCGACGGCAACGGTGGGCGGTGGGCGGTGGGCGGTGGGCGGTGGGCGGTGGGCGGTGGGCGGTGGGCGCTTGGCACTTGGCACTTGGCACTTGGCACTTGGCACTTGGCACTTGGCACTTGGCACTTGGCACTTGGCACTTGGCTCTCGGCTCTCGGCTTCTCGGCTTCTCGGCTTCTCGGCTTCTCGGCTTCTCGGCTTCTCGGCTTCTCGGCTTCTCGGCTTCTCGGCTTCTCGGCTTCTCGGCTCTCGGCTCTCGGCGCTCGGCTCTCCACGAGCGTCATGCACACGCCGTCCGGCCGCGCGAAGCGGCCGGACGGCCGACGCGTCACTGGCGTTACTGACCGCCGCTGCGCTGGTTGAACCAGCGGTCGAGCAGCTTGCCGGCCGCCTCGCGGCCGCCGAGGCCGAACGACAGCGCGACCGCCACCGCGATCGCGCCGAGCACGAGGCCGAACGCGAGCTGCACGATCTCGTTGGCGATGCCCATCGCGCGCAGCCCCATCGCGAACACCAGGCCGAGGATCGCGAACTGCGCGATCCGTGCGAACAGCACGCTGTGCTCGCGGTCGGCCTGCTCGATCACGCGGCGCGCGAGGCCCGCGAGCCACACGCCGATCACGAGGATCACGCCGCCCGTCAGCACATGGCCGCCGAATTCGATGAACAGCGTGACGACGTCGCGCACCTGCGTGAAGCCGAGCCGGTTCGCGGCCTCGACCGACGCGAACAGCATCGCGAAGAACACGATCAGCCGCGCGACCAGCACCGACGGCTGCAGGATCCCCGAGAACACGCGCTCGACGCCGAGCACGGCCGGCAGCCCGTCGGCGCCGGCGGCTTCCAGCAGCTTCTGCGCGAGCGACGCGACGAAGCGCGCGAAATAGAACGTGACGAGCACGATCACGATCGCCGCGACGATGTCCGGCACCGCGCCGAGGAACTGGTTCAGCATGTTGGTGGCGGGAATCGAGATCGCGTCGATCTTCAGCGCGTCGAGCGCGGAGATCAGCGTCGGCACGAACACGAACACGTAGACGATGGTGCCGATCAGGCTCGACACGCGCACCGGCGTCGGGCTGTCGAGACCCTGCGTGAGGCGATCGGCACCGGCGGCAACCAGCAGGTTCGTCACGAGGCCGCGCAGCACGCGCGCGACGACCCAGCCGACGAAGCCGATCACCGCGGCCGCGAACAGGTTCGGCACGATCGCGAGCAGCCTGTCGACCATTCCCTGCACCGGCGACAGCAGGCCGGACAGCGCGAACGACGCGAGAATCGCCGGCAGGAACATCAGGATCACGAGCCAGAACAGCACGTCGCCGAGATAGCCGCTCATCGGCTGCATGCCCGCGCTTTCGGACAGCTTGTCGTCGACCTTGCTCGCCTTCAGCGCACGGTTCGCGAGGCTGCGCAAGAGCGATGCGATCAGCCACGCGATCAGCGTCAGCGCCGCGCCGCCGATCAGGTTCGGCAGGTAGTTGACGATGTGGGTGACGAGCAGCGAGAACGGATTGGACACCGCGTACAGGTTGAGCACGTTGAAGATGCCCACCGCGGTGACGAGCAGCACGAGCCAGAACAGCCCGCCGGCGATGATCCGCTCGACGTACGCGCCCTGGCCGGTGCTTTCGTTGATCCGCTGATCGACCTTCAGCGCGTTGAGCAGCCGGAGCGCGCCGGCCCGCACCGCGACGGCGATCAGCCAGCCGATCACCAGGATGCCGATCGCGCCGGCAATCTTCGGCAGGTATCCGCCTAGCGTGGTCTGCAGCGACGTGATGAAGCTGGAAGCATCCATTTCTTCTTCTCCCGAAAAACGTGGCGTTGCGATTGAACATCGACGAACTACCTGCGTACTTCGAAAAACCGTGCGTTGCCGCCCCAAGCAACTTACCCGAGAAAAATGACGCGATTACCCGATTTCACCGTCTTTAACTTTAGACATATCTCGGCGGGGACGAGACCCCATTTCGGCGCAATTAAAAAGGGGCGGATTCGGTGCACCTACGCATCTCCGCAAGATTTATCAATCGGCGGCGTGCTACCGTGACGTCGATTCCTGCCGGGGGACGCACGCATGACCGTCGAAACGAAAGCCGAAACGCCCGCGTGGGCCCGCTATGCAGCACGCATCGCGCGCGTTCACGACCACATCCGCACGCACCTCGACGACACGCTCGACCTGAACCGGCTCGCCGACATCGCGTGCCTGTCGCCGTATCACTGGCAGCGCGTCTATCGCGCGCTGTACGGCGAGTCGATCGTGCTGACGGTGCGGCGGATGCGGATCGTGCGCGCGTCGGAGGACCTCGTCTGCACGGCGCTGCCGCTCGACGCGATCGCCCGGCGCGCCGGCTACGGTTCGACGCACGCGTTCGCACGCGCATTTCGGGATGCTTACGGCGTGCCGCCCGCGCAGCACCGTCGCGCCGGGGTCCACCGGCCGATCTATCCGTTACAGCGAGGAGAGGAAGACATGTTCAAGCATGAAGTCGAGATCCGGCGGCAGCCGGAACTGCGCGGTTACGCGGTGGCGCATACCGGCGCTTACCTGAAGGTCGGCGACGCGTTCGGGCAGATCGGCGCGTGGGTCGGGCAGCACGGGTTGATCGGCCCCGGCGCGAAGATGATCGGGATCTTCTACGACGATCCGAACACCACGCCCGAAGCGCAATTGCGAGCGAAAGCGTGCTTCGTGCCGGCCGACGCTGCGCCGGACGTCGAGCCGGCGCCGCCGGTCGAGCGCATCACGATCGCGGGCGGCGAGTATGCGGTGCTGCTGCATACGGGGCCGTATGCGGACCTCAAGACTGCTTACCAGTGGCTGTACGGCGACTGGCTGCGTCACTCGGGCCGCGAAGCCGCGGACGCGCCGCCGTTCGAGCTGTATCTGAATACGCCGATGGATGCGGCGCCGGCCGACCTGCGCACCGAGATTCATTTGCCGCTGCGTTGAGCGGCAGGTCCCGGGCTCGGGGGCTCGGAAGCTCGGAAGCTCGTAGCGAGCCCGCACGCCGTGCCTGGCGACGCCCGTTGCAGGCGTCATACCGTCCTTGAAGGTCGGCCGTCACGCCAGCCAACAAGGCCGGCGATCGAGCCTTACCCGGCCTGCGTGCCGCAGCCCGGACAGAAGCGCGCGTCAGCGGCCAGCGCCGCGTGGCAGCGGCTGCATGCCTTGCCCCGCTGCGCTACACCACACTGCGCGCAGAATCGCGCATCCGCCGCGTTGATGGCGCCGCAGCCGGCACAGGCGAACTGACGCAGCGGCACGTTGCTGCCCGGGCCGCCCTGCGCGTCGGCCGACGGCTGCCGGCCCCAGCCGTGACGATCGCGGCCGCGCGCATCGTGGCCGCCATGGCCTTCCCGGCCCGCTCCGCCATGATGCTCGCCGCTACCGTGGCCGCTTCCATGCCCACCGCCGTGGCCACCCCCGCCGTGACCGCCTCCGTGGCCGCCCAGGATCCGTTTCAGAAAGCTCATCGCCCGCTCCTCGTCACTGCGTCCGCGCGCTGTCGAACACGCCCGTCTTCGACAGCAGCCGCAAGCCGTTGCCGACGACGATCAGGCTCGCGCCCGCATCGGCGAACACCGCCATCCACATCGTGCCGAGCCCCGCGACCGTCAGGCCGAGGAACACGATCTTCACGCCGAGCGCGAAGCCAATGTTCTGCACCAGCACGCGGTGCGTCGCGCGCGACAGCCGCACGAACGCGGGAATCTTGCGCAGGTCGTCGTCCATCAGCGCGACGTCGGCTGTCTCGATCGCCGTGTCGGTGCCCATCGCGCCCATCGCGAAACCGATGTCGGCGCGCGCGAGCGCCGGTGCGTCGTTGATCCCGTCGCCGACCATCCCGACCGCGCCCGCGCCGCCCGCCGACAGTTCCTCGACCGCCGCGAGCTTGTCCTCGGGCAACTGGTTGCCGCGCGCATCGTCGATGCCGGCCTGCTGCGCGATTGCCTGCGCGGTGTGCGGGTTGTCGCCGGTCAGCATCGCGGTGCGGATGCCGAGCGCGTGCAGGTCGGCGATCGCCGCGCGGCTGGTGTCCTTGATCGTGTCGGCCACCGCGAAGATGCCGAGCACACGCGTGTCGTCGACCAGCATCACGACGCTCTTGCCCTGCCGCTCGAGTGCGTCGAGCTTCGCCTCCAGCGCCGGCGAGCAGCGTTCGAGCTCCTCGACGAGCCGGTGGTTGCCGAGCCAGTAGCGCGCGCCGTCGATCGTGCCGCGCACACCGCGCCCGACGAGTGCTTCGAACTCCTCTACGTCGGCAAACGCCGCCGTCTGCGCATCACGCGCCGCCGCGGCGATCGCCTGCGACACCGGATGATCGGAGCGCGCCGCGAGGCTCGCACCGAGGTGACGCACGCGCGCCGCGTCGAGGTCCGTCGCATGCAGGTCGAAATCGGTCTGCACCGGCTTGCCGTGCGTGATCGTGCCGGTCTTGTCGAGCGCGAGCCACGCGAGCTTGCGGCCTTCTTCCAGATACACGCCGCCCTTCACGAGAATCCCGCGCCGGGCCGCGGCCGCGAGCCCCGACACGATCGTCACCGGCGTCGAGATCACCAGCGCGCACGGGCACGCGATCACGAGCAGCACCAGCGCGCGGTAGATCCAGTCGTGCCACGCGCCGCCCATGACGAGCGGCGGCGCCACCGCGACCAGCAGCGCGACCGCGAACACGATCGGCGTATAGACGCGTGCGAACTGGTCGACGAAGCGCTGCGTCGGCGCCTTCGCACCCTGCGCTTCCTCGACCGCGTGGATGATCCGCGCGAGCGTCGAGTTGGCGGCAACCGCCGTCACGCGATAGTCGAACGAACCCGCTTCGTTGATCGTGCCCGCGTACACCGCATCGCCTGCCGTCTTGTCGACCGGCAGGCTCTCGCCGGTGATCGGCGCCTGGTTCACCGTCGAGCGGCCCGCGACCACCTCGCCGTCCAGCCCGATCCGCTCGCCCGGCTTCACGCGCACGATCGCGCCGAGCGCGACCTGCGCGGCCTCGATCGTGCGCCACGTGCCGTCGATGTCCTGCACGGTCGCGGTGTCCGGTGCGAGCTGCATCAGGCCCTGGATCGCATTGCGCGCGCGATCGAGCGACTTCGCCTCGATCAGCTCGGCGATCGTGAACAGCACCATCACCATCGCGGCTTCCGGCCACTGGCCGATCGCCATCGCGCCCGTCACCGCGATGCTCATCAGCGCGTTGATGTTCAGGTTGCCGTTGCGAATCGCGATCCAGCCCTTCTTGTAGGTGGTCAGCCCGCACGTGAGCACCGCCGCGAGCGCCAGCACCGCCGACAGCCACACCGGCAGGCCGGCCCAGCTTACGGCCTCGGACGCGATCGCGGCGACGCCGGCCACCGCGAGCGGCCACCACGGCTTCGCGGGCGGCGGCGCGACCGGCGTTGCCGGCGCGTCGGCCGACGCGGCCTCCGGCGTCATCCCGAGCGTACGGATCGCGCTTTCGATCGCAGGCTGCGCACCGGCCACGTGGTCGACGGTCAGCATTCGCTGCATCAGGTTGAATTCGAGCGCCGACACCTGCTGCATCCCGCCGAGCTTCTTGCGGATCAGCGTTTCCTCGGTCGGGCAGTCCATCTGCATGATCCGGAACGCGGAGCGCACGTGACCCGAGGCGGTCGCGCGCGCGGCCGGCAGCGGTGCGAGCGTCAGCGCGGCCGGCGCGCAGCAGGCGCCGGCCGCGTGGTCGTGGTCGTGGTCGTGGTCGTGGTCGTGGTCGTGGTCGTGATCGTGATCGTGATCGTGATCGTGATCGTGATCGTGATCAGCATGGTCATGCGCGGCATGGTCGTGTGCCGCGTGGTCGTGCGAGCACGCCGCGCCGTGCTCATGCCCGGCGCCGTGCGCGTGGCCGGCATGGTCATCGTGGTCGTGCCCGGCGACGTGCGCCGATGCGTGATCGTGGTCGTGGCCGCATCCGCGCGACTGCCCGTCGCGCGCCGCCGCGTCGCCGTGCGCGTGCTCGCCGGCCGCCGGCGCCGCGTCGCCAACGGTCGCCGCCTGCGGGTCGCGCGCATCGGCGCAGCAGGTCTCGGCGCCGCCGGCATGACGGTGTCGTGGGTCGTGGGTACGCTGCGCGTCGGTCATGACAACCTCCTCTATGGCTTGACGGAGTACAGTTAACACCCTGAAGCCACTACAAGGTCAACCCTTGCAAAGGAGAAAGCCATGAAGATCGGCGAACTGGCCAAGGCGGCCCGCTGCACGCCCGAAACGATCCGCTTCTACGAGAAGGAGGGGCTGATGCCGGATGCGGAGCGCACCGATTCGAACTACCGCAACTACACCGACGTGCACGTCGAACGGCTGCGCTTCATCCGCAACTGCCGCGCGCTCGACATGGCGCACGACGAAATCCGCGCGCTGCTGCAGCTCACCGACACGCCGGCCGACCCGTGCGATTCGATCAACGCGCTGCTCGACGAACACATCGGCCACGTCGATGCGCGCCTCGCGGAACTGACACATCTGCGCGACCAGCTCACCGAATTGCGCCGCCAGTGTGTCGGCGAACATTCGGTCGAGGACTGTGGAATCGTGCACGGTCTCGCGACGATGGAAACCGTCGCGCCGGCCGCAAAGCGCTCGCACCTCGGCTGAAACCCTTGTGGAATATGATAGTCTAGTTGATACTAGTTATATTCTTACTAGACATAACATAACTATTCATGTCAACCAGCCGCCCGTCTCCGCTCGCACTCGCGGTCCTCGCGACGCTCACCGAAACGCCGATGCATCCGTACGGAATGCTGCAGCAGCTGAAGGCGCGCGGCTACGACGAAGTCGTCAATGTGCGGCAGCGCACGAGCCTTTACCAGACGATCGACCGGCTGCTGCGCGACGGGTTGATCGCCGTGCACGACACCGAGCGCGACGGCGCGTTTCCCGAGCGCACGCTGTACACGCTGACCGAAGCCGGACATACGGCCGGCCAGGCATGGCTGCATGCGCTGCTCGCCGAGCCCGCGCGCGAGTTTCCGGCATTCGGCGCCGGCCTCGCGTTCCTGCCCCTGCTCGATGCCGACGATGCCCGCCGGCAACTCGAGCACCGCATCGCCGCGCTCGAAGCCGAACGCGAACGTCTCGAGTCGCTGCGCAACGCCGCGCAGAACGACCAGGTGCCGCGCCTGTTCCTGCTGCAGAACGAGCATGCGCTCGTGCTGCTGAACGCGGAGCTCGACTGGGCGCGCAGCGTCGTCGAACACCTGAAGATCGGCGCGCTGCGCTGGGTCGACGGCTGACGCGCAGCCATCGGCCCGCGCCGCTCAAAGCACCTTGCCGGGGTTGAGCACGCCGGCGGGATCGAGCGCGGCCTTCAGGCGCCGCATCAGGCCGATTTCGGCTTCGCTGCGCGTGTGCGCGAGATAGGCGCGCTTGAGCACCCCGATGCCGTGCTCCGCCGACACCGAGCCGCCCATGTCCCGGACGACCGTGTAGACGCAGCGATCGATCGCATCGGCGTCCGCATCGCGCATGCCGTCGAGCGAAACGCCGATATGCACGTTGCCATCGCCGACGTGGCCGAAGCACAGGCACACGATGTCGGGCCAGGCCGCGCGCAATGCCGCTTCGCAGCGCTCGGCGAACAGGCCGAGTTCGCCCGTCGGCAGGCTCACGTCGAAGTTCACCAGGTGCGGCAGCGCATCGATTGCGAGGCCTTCGCGCAGTGTCCACAAGTCGCGCGCCTGCCGCTCCGACGTCGCAAGCGCCGCATCGTCCACGAGCCCCGCGTCGATTGCATCCGCCAGGCCGTTTTCCAGCGCCGCGCGTGCATCGCCGCCCGGTGCGCTCGTCGCGCACTCGATCAGCACCGCGAAGCCGCCGTCGCCCGCGAACGGTGCGACGACGCCGGGCGTATGACGCGCCACGTATTCGTAGAAGGCCGGCCACATCGCTTCGAAACTGACGAGCTCGGGCAGTGCGCGCAGACGGTTCCACAACCCGACGACGGCATCGTAGCCGTGCACGCGACAGAGCGCGGTGGCCGGCGCGGCCAGCTTCGGATGCAGCCGCAGCACGGCACGCGTGACGATGCCGAGCGTGCCTTCGCTGCCGATGAACAGCTGCTTCAGGTCGTAGCCCGCGTTGTTCTTCAGCATCCGGTTCATCGACGACACGACGGTGCCGTCGGCGAGCACGGCTTCCAGGCCGAGCACCTGCTCGCGCATCATGCCGTAACGGATCGCGCGCGTGCCGCCCGCGTTGGTCGCGAGCATGCCGCCGATCTGGCACGAGCCGCGAGCGCCGAGATCGACACCGAACGTGAAGCCCGCCGCGTCCGCGGCCTCCTGCACCGTCTGCAGCGGCGTCCCGGCGCGCACCGTCATCGTGCCCGCCGCCGCGTCGATCGACTCGACGCCCGCGAAACGCTCCATCGACAGCACGATCTCGCCGCCCAGCGCGACCGCGCCGCGCGCGAGCCCGGTGAGGCCGCCCTGCGGCACGACCGGCTGCCCGAGCCGCGTGCACAGCGCGAGCGTGCGCGACACGTCGTCGACGCTGCGCGGCCGCACCAGCGCGCGCGGCCGCACACCGGCCGACTCGTTGTACGCGGTGAAGTAGCGCGGATCGATCTCGGCCGCCCGCGTGACCAGCGTGTCGCCCAGCGCGGCGACGAGCGCCGCCTCGAGCGCGTCGTCCGCCGGCGCCGCCGCATCGTGGCCGCAACGCGCGGCGGCCGTCTCCAGGGTCTGCATCGCGCGCGTCCGCTTACTTGGTGGAGATGTCGATGTCGCCGAAGTACTTCTGGCCGAGCGACTTCACCGTGCCGTCCGCCTTCAGCTTGTCGATCGCCGCATCGAGTTTGCCCTTCAGCGCGTCGTCGCCCTTGCGCAGGCCGAACGCGATCCCGCTGCCGAGAATGCGGTCGTCGCGCACCGGCTGGCCGACGAACGCGAAGCCCTTGCCGTCCGGGCGCGACAGGAAGCCGCGCTGGCCGGCCGGCGCAAGCACCAGCGTCGCGTCGAGGCGGCCCGACACGAGGTCGGCATACACCTGGTTCTGGTCCTGGTACGCGACGATCGACACGCCGGCCGGCTCCCAGTGCGCCTTCGCGTAGGTTTCCTGGATCGACGCCTGCAGCACGCCGACGCGCTTGCCCTTCAGCGCTTCCGGCGTCGGCAGCAGGCCGCTGCCGGTGCGCGCGATCAGCTGCGTCGGCACGCGGTAGATGATCGTCGTGAAGTCGATCGCCTGGCGCCGCTGCTCGGTCGCGTTCATCGCCGAGTTGATCGCGTCGAACTTGCGGCCCTGCAGCGCGGGAATGAGCCCGTCGAACGACGTCTCGACCCACTTGCACGACAGCTTCGCGGTCTGGCAGACGGCGTTGCCGACGTCGATGTCGAAGCCCTGCAGGTCGCCGTTCGGCGCCTTCGACTCGAACGGCGGGTATTGCGCCTCGAGGCCGAAACGCAGCGTTTGCCCGTCGGCCGATGCCGCGCCGGAGCCGAGCGCGCACGCGAATGCGAACGCGAGTTTGAGGGTGTGTGCATGCTTCATCGTGATCTCCTGGCTGGCCGGTCGGCGCCGCGCTTCGGCAAGTGCGCCGGTCCCGTCCGTGACTTTCGGTGCGACGTACACGTCGCCTGCTTGGGTGCGGGCCGCGCCCGCGATTACAGCGAACGCAACCGCCGCGCGCCCTCGATCAGCGTCGCGTCGTCCTTCGAGAAACTGAGGCGGATCACGCCCGCGTCGGTGCCGTCGGTATAGAACGCCGACAGCGGAATCGTCGCGACGCGCGCATCGCGGATCAGGCGCAGCACGAAGTCGCTGTCGCGCTCGTCCGAGAAGTGCCGGAACCGCGCGAGCATGAAGAACGAGCCTTCGCTCGGCAGCAACTCGAAGCGCGACCCGGCCAGCTCGCGCGCCAGCAGGTCGCGCTTGGCCTGGTAGAACGCCGACAGGCCGAGATAGCTTTCCGGCCGCGCGAGGATCTCCGCGAACGCGACCTGCATCGGCGTATCGGCCGAAAACACCATGAACTGGTGCACCTTGCGGATCTCGTCCATCAGTTCGGCCGGCGCGACGCAATGGCCGACCCGCCAGCCCGTCACGTGGAACGACTTGCCGAACGACGACACGATCACGCTGCGCTCGGCCAGCTCGCGGTGACGCGCGACGCTCTGGTGCTGCGCACCGTCGAACACGACGTGCTCGTAGACCTCGTCCGACAGCACCACGATGCCGGTATCGCGCGTGAGCTGCGCGAGCCGTTCGAGATCGTCGGCGGAGAACACGGTCGCGGTCGGGTTGTGCGGCGTATTGACGACGATCATCCGCGTGCGCGGCGTGATCGCGGCGGCCACTTCGTCCCAGTTCACGCGGAAATGTTCGGCCGACAGCTTGATCGCGACCGGCGTCGCGCCCTGCATCCGCACGATCGGCGCATAGCTGTCGAACGACGGCTCGAAATAGATCACTTCGTCGCCCGGATGCACGAGCGCGCTGATCGCCGCGTAGAGCCCTTCGCTCGCGCTCGCGATCACCGTGATCTCGGTGCCCGGGTCGTAGCGCGTACCGTACAGCGCCTCCGTCTTCTCCGCGAGCCGTTCGCGCAGCGACGCGAGGCCGGCCATCGGCGCGTACTGGTTGTGGCCGTCGCGCATCGCGCGCGCGACGCCGTCGACGAGCGCCGGATCCGGCGCGAAATTCGGCGCGCCCTGCGACAGGTTCAGCGCATCGTGCTGTGCGGCAAGCTGGCCGATCACCGTGAAGATCGTCGTCCCGACGTCCGGCAGTTTCGAACGGGGCCTGGTGGCGCTTCGCATGAGTTCTCCTTCTGATGTCCTTCGGGCCGGCCGCGTGCGATGCGCGCGGCCGGTCTCATGCGGAATGATTTAGCCCGAGTCAATATCGGCGGACAACCGAAAGTTCGTCATGGCGGCCATGCATTTTTCTCATGAGCGGCCATGCGCAAGGCTCGACGCCAAGGTCGAGTGACCGGCAATGCATGCGAATCGGGCATTTCCCCTAGACGCGCGCGGCCACGCCGCGCGTCACGCGCCCGCGGCCGCCAGGTAGGCGCTCAGCACGGCCCGCAACTCGCCGCGCAACGCATCGAGGTCCAGTGCCGGCCCGAGCGTGAGCAGCGCCTGGGACACGCCGCCGTAGCAGACCGCATGCGCCATCCGGGCGATCCCGTCGAGCCGCGCGGCCGGCGGCGGATCGGCGGCCTGCGCGAGCGCGTCGCGCCACAGCGCGACAAAGGCGTCGTAATGCCGCCGGTACGCGGCGAGCGGCGACACCTGCCGCTCCAGCGCGAAGAACGCGCCCCACAGCGCGGCGTCGGCACCGATCGCGTCGACCTGCAGGTCGGCGAGCGCGGCCGCGAGCTCGGCGCGCGGCGCGCCGCGCAGCCCGTGCGCCGCATCGCGCAGCCGGTCGGCCAGCGCCAGCACGCGCCGGTGGATGCACAGTGCGGCGAGGCTCTGCTTGTCGCCGAAGTATTCGTAGAAGGTGCCGACGCTTACGCCCGCGACGGCCGCGATCTCGCGAATCGTTGCCTTCGCGTAGCCGCGCTCGAGCAAAAGCTGAACGAAGGCCTGCTGCAGCGCGTCGGACGTGACCTGCGCGCGCGACTGGCGCGGCCGGCGACGCAGCGCGGGCGCGGGTTGCGCCGCCGGCTGGCCGGGCGGCGCCGGAACCTGAACATGTCGCGGCGGCATATTTGCTACTCTGAAATTCAGCGGAAACGCGTTTGACCGGCAGACCGCGACGCACGAGACCGGAGACAGCCCGATGACCGAATCGACCCAAGCCGTCACGAACCAGTTCGACGAACTGGTCGACTATAACCTCTTCGCCACCGATGTCGCGCTGCGCGACGCACTCGCCCGCGCGGGCGCCGACTGGGCCGTGCCGCGGCTCGACGCGTACGGCGCGCGGCTCGGCAGCGCCGACACCGCACAGCTCGCCGACGAAGCGAACCGCCACGCGCCGGAACTGAACGCGTTCGACCGGCGCGGCCGGCGCATCGACCGCGTCGACTTCCATCCGGCCTGGCACACGCTGCTCGGCATGTACCGCAACGAGGGCTTCGTGTCGCTCGCGTTCCGCGACACGCGCCCCGGCCGCTGGGCCGCGACCGCGGCCGGCTTCTACCTGCACGGCCAGATCGAGGCCGGCACGCTGTGCCCGGCGACGATGACGCAGGCCGCGATTCCGGTACTGCAGAAGGAGCCCGCGCTGTGGGGCCTGCTGCGCGACAAGCTGTACAGCGACGACTACGATCCGCGCGACGTGCCGGTCGCCGACAAGCGCTCGATCTGGTTCGGCATGGGGATGACCGAGAAACAGGGCGGCTCCGACGTGCGCGCGAACACGACGCTGGCGACTCCGGTCGGCGCGGGCGGGCGCGGCGGCGAATACCGGCTGCGCGGCCACAAGTGGTTCTTCTCCGCGCCGATGTGCGACGCGCACCTGGTCGTCGCGCGCACCGAAGCGGGCAGCCCGTCGTGCTTCTACGTGCCGCGCTGGCGGCCCGACAGCACGAAGAATGCGGTCGAGATCCAGCGGCTGAAGAACAAGATCGGCAACCGCAGCAACTCGAGCAGCGAGATCGAGCTGAACGACGCATGGGGGATCATGCTCGGCGACGAAGGCCGCGGCATTCCGACCATCCTCGAGATGGCCACCTACACGCGGCTGAACTGCGTGCTCGGCAGCGCGGCGATGCTGCGCCAGGGCGTCGTGCAGGCGATCGCGTACACGCGGCGGCGCCACGCGTTCGGCCGCGCGCTCGCCGAGCAGCCGCTGATGCGCACCGTGCTCGCCGATCTCGCGCTCGAAAGCGAGGCCGCGCTCGTGCTCGCGATGCGCCTGGCCGACGCGTTCGAGCGCGACGACGCGCCGCGCGAACGCGCGTGGAAGCGGATCGTCACGCCCGCCGCGAAATTCTGGGTCTGCAAGCGCGCGGTCGAGCTGACCGGCGAGGTGATGGAAGTGTTCGGCGGCAACGGCTACGTCGACGACGGCCCGATCGCGCGCCTGTTCCGCGAAGCGCCGGTCAACTCGATCTGGGAAGGCTCCGGCAACGTGATGTGCCTCGACGTGCTGCGCGCGGTGTCGCGCGAGCCCGACGCGGCCGCGGCGCTGCTCGCCGAACTGGCCGACCTCGGCGCGGGCGAACCGCGCATCCGCGCGGCGCTGGATACGCTGCGCGCGATGCTCGCGGCGCCGGCCGACACGCTCGAGGCGTCGGCGCGAGTGTTCGCGCAACGGCTCGCGCTGGTCGCGCAGGCGTGCCTGCTGCGGCGCGACGCGCCCGCGTTCGTCGCCGACGTATTCGTCGCGACCCGGCTCGCCGCGCCCGACTGGGGCCGCATCGCGGGCGGCTTCGACCCGCACGCGCTCGACGTCGCCGCGCTGCTGCAGCGCGCGTACCCGGCCTGACGCCCCCCTCGTTCTCCTCGCGTGGAGCCATGATGAACCTCGTCGCCGCCCTCGACCGCGCCGCCCGTGCGACGCCCGACAAGCCGTTCCTGATCCACGACGACACGGCGGTCACGTACGCCGCCGCGCGCGAGCGCTCGCATCGCGCAGCGGCCGTGCTGAGCGCACTCGGCGTCGCGGCCGGCGACCGCGTCGCCGCGATGTGCCTGAACACGCCCGCGTTCGTCGACCTGATGTTCGGCGCGTGGCGGCTCGGCGCCGCGTTCGTGCCGATCAACCACAAGCTGCAGGCGCCGGAAGTCGACTACGTGCTCGAGCACAGCGGCAGCAAGGTGCTCCTGTTCGACGCGGCGCTCGCGCCGGTGCTGGCGCGCGTGATCCATCCGGTGCGGCGGCTCGTCACCGAAGGCGACGCCGCCGGCACGCCGAACTTCGACGCGATGCGCGCGGCGATGGACGGCGTCGCGGGCATCGAGCCGGCCGACGGCGACGTCGCGCAGATCCTCTACACGTCCGGCACGACCGGCCGCCCGAAAGGCTGCGTGCACAGCCATCGCGCCGTGACGCTCGCAGCCATGCAGGCGGCACTCGCGACCGGCATCGGCCGCAACGAACGCACGCTGATGGCGATGCCGATCTGGCATTCGTCGCCGCTGAACAACTGGTTCGGCGGCACGCTGTACGCAGGCGGCACCGTCGTGCTGCTGCGCGAATACCATCCGCTGCGCTTCCTGCAGGCCGTCGAGCGCGAACGCGTGACGCTGTATTTCGGCGCGCCGGTGTCGTATACGCTGCCGCTCGACACGATCGAGCGCTTCGCGGCGTTCGACCTGTCGAGCGTGCGCGCATGGCTGTATGGCGGCGGCCCGATCGGCGCCGCGCAGGCCGAACGGCTCGCGCATGCGTATCGCAGCAACGCGTTTTTCCAGGTGTACGGGATGACGGAAACGGGCCCGGCCGGCACCACGCTGTATCCGGACGAGCAGATCGCGAAGGCCGGCTCGATCGGTCACCAGGGCGGCCCCGGCGTCGACCTGCGGGTCGTGCGGAGCAATGGCGCCGACGCGCTGCCGGGCGACACCGGCGAGATCTGGCTGAAGGCCGACAGCATGATGCTCGGCTATCTCGACGACCCGGCCGCGACGCGCGCCGCATTCGCGCCGGACGGCTGGTATCGCACCGGCGACATCGCGCGGATCGATCAGGATGGCTACCTGTTCATCGTCGACCGGCTGAAGGACATGATCGTGACGGGCGGCGAGAACGTCTATTCGAAAGAAGTGGAGGACGTGCTCGACGCGCATCCGGACATCGCGGAAGCGGCCGTCGTCGGCGTCCCGCATCCGGACTGGGGCGAGACGGTCGTCGCGCACGTCGTGCTGCGCGCGAGCGCTGCGCCCGATGCGGATGCGCTGCGCGCGTTCTGCGGCGAGCGGCTCGCCGCGTACAAGATTCCGCGCGAATTCGTGTTCGCGGAAACGCTGCCACGCACGCCGACCGGCAAGCTGCAGAAGTTCCTGCTGCGCACGCGACGCGAGTAGCGCCGAAGCCAAAGAAAAAGCCACCGGACCCGACGGCCCGATGGCTTTTTCGCGCGAGATGCGGGACGGGACGTTGCGACGCCCCCGCCCGCGCTCACGCCATGCTTACTTGCCGCCGATGCTCTTCAGCGGCTTCCACTCGCCCTTCTCGACCTTGTACATCGTGATGCCGCCGTTCTTCAGGTCGCCCTTCGCGTCGTACGCAACGTGCGACGACGTGACGCCGGCCATGTCGGTCTTCGCGAGCACCGGCAGGTACTTCGCCGGATCGGTCGAATCGGCCTTCTTCATCGCGTTCAGCATCGCCATCGCGCCGTCGTACGCGTACGGCGAGTACGTCTGCACGTCTTCGCCGAAGCGCTTCTTGTACTTGTCGGCGTAGGTCTTGCCGCCCGGCATTTCTTCGAGCGGCAGGCCTGCCAGCGACGCGATCGTGCCGTCGGCCGCGTTGCCCGCGATCTTCAGGAACGTCGGCGTCTTCACCATTTCGCCGCTCATCAGCGGTGCGGCGATGCCGAGCGTCTTCATCTGCTTGACCATCGGCGCTGCCTGCGAATCCGCGCCGCCGTAGTAGACGAGGTCCGGCTTCGCGGCCTTCAGCTTGGTCAGGATCGCCTTGAAGTCGACCGCCTTGTCATTCGTGAATTCACGGTCGACGATCGTCGCGCCGCCGGCCTTCGCGGCCTTCTCGAACTGGTCGGCGAGACCCTGGCCGTAGGCCGTGCGGTCGTCGACGATCGCGATCTTCTTCATGCCGAGATCCTTCGACGCGAAGGTGCCCGCCACCGAGCCCTGCTGCGTGTCGGACGTCATCATGCGGAAGGTCGTCTTGTAACCCTGCTGCGTGTATTCCGGCGCCGTCGCCATCGCGATTTCCGGAATGCCGGCGTTCGCGTAGATGCGCGAAGCGGGAATCGTCGTGCCCGAGTTGAAATGGCCGAGCATGCCCTTGATGCCGTCGTCGACGAGCTTCTGCGCGACCGTCGTGCCGGTGCGCGGGTCAGCCTGGTCGTCCTGCGTCTCGAGCACGAACTTCACCGGCTTGCCGCCGATCTTCGGGCTGGTCGCGTTGAAGTCTTCCAGCGCGAGCGCGATCCCGTTCTGCATATCCTTGCCGTAGTGAGCCTGGGCGCCCGTCATCGGCCCTGCGTAACCGATCTTCACGTCATCCGCATGGGCCGTCCCCGCCAGCGACATGACAGCGACGAACGTCGCGCCTGCCAGCTTTTTCATCGTGTGTTGCATAGCTTCTCCTTGGTACCAGGGTAAATGGAGCGGCTTCGGGATCGCCTTGCCGCTTCCTTTGATTGATCCGAACGGCAAGGATGGTCAGCCGATCGTCATCAAATTCGCGTTGCCGCCCGCCGCGGCCGTGTTCACGCTCACCGAGCGCTCGGTCAGCAGGCGCTCGAGCGCGTAGTCTTCCGCATCGCCGTTCTCGAACGCGCCCGCCGACACGCCCTGCACCGACACGATCGGGCCCGGCCGCTGCGCGACGTCCTTCACGAGCGTCTGCAGCTCGTCGCTGTCGCCTTCGAACAGCACCGCGTCGAACGGCGCGTCGGCCTGCTTGCGCACGGCCGCATGCGCCTTCAGCGCAGCCGGCAGCGCGGCCACCAGCGCCTCGCCCGCGGCACCGGCGAACAGCGCGCGGTTGCCCGTCGCCAGCACCGCCGCGAACTGCGCGCGCGCGCCGCTCGGCGTTGCCGCGACACACAGCACCGTGCCGCGCGGGCCGAGTGTATACGTGTTTCGCTCGCCCGTCGGGCCGGTCAGCACCGCGGTCGCACCGGCCGGCACCTGCGCCAGGTAGCCGTCGCAGCGGGCGGCCAGCGCCGGTTCGCGTTGCTCGATCAGCCAGTCGCGCAGCGCGGTCAGCGCCGTCGCCGGGTTGCCGCGCTGTTCGCCATCGACCGCGCCGTCCGCGATCAGCGTCTGCGCGAGCGAACGCGGCAGGCCCGACGGACGCGTCGCGAGCAGGCGCTGCAGGTACAGCGCGCCGCCGGCCTTCGGGCCCGTGCCCGACAGCCCTTCGCCGCCGAACGGCTGCACGCCGACCACCGCGCCGATCACGTTGCGGTTCACGTAGATGTTGCCGACGTGCGCGTTCGAGATCACGTGCGCGATCGTCTCGTCGATCCGCGTGTGGATGCCGAGCGTCAGGCCGTAACCCGTCGCGCGGATCTGCTCGAGCAGCTTGTCAAGCTGGCTGCGGCGATAGCGCACGACGTGCAGCACGGGGCCGAACACTTCACGCTTCAGCTCGTCGATGCTGCCGATCTCGATCAGCGTCGGCGGCACGAACGTGCCGTGCGCGCATGCATCGGGCGCCGGCAGTTGCGTGACCGTGTGACCCTTGTCCGTCATCGTCGCGACGTGCGTGTCGATCGTCTGCTTCGCTTCGCCGTCGATCACCGGGCCGACGTCGGTCGACAACCGGTCCGGGTTGCCGAGCGCCAGCTCGTGCATCGCGCCCTTCAGCATCGTCAGCGTGCGGTCCGCGACATCGTCCTGCAGACACAGAACGCGCAGCGCCGAACACCGTTGACCGGCCGAGTCGAACGACGACTGCATCACGTCCGCGACGACCTGCTCCGCGAGCGCCGACGAGTCGACGATCATCGCGTTCTGGCCGCCCGTTTCCGCGATCAGCGGAATCGGCTTGCCGTCCGGGTCGAGGCGCGCGGACAGCGTCTTGTTGATCAGGCGCGCGACTTCGGTCGAGCCGGTGAACATCACCGCACGCGTGCGCGGATCGGCGACCAGCGCCGCGCCGACGGTCTCGCCCGTGCCCGGCAGCAGCTGCACCGCGCCGGCCGGCACGCCGGCCTCGCGCAGCAGGCGCACGGCCTGGGCGGCGATCAGCGGCGTCTGTTCGGCCGGCTTCGCGAGCACCGTGTTGCCGGCCGCGAGCGCAGCGGCCACCTGGCCCATGAAGATCGCGAGCGGGAAGTTCCACGGGCTGATACAGACCACGGGGCCGAGCGGACGGTGCGTGTCGTTCGAGAATTCGTCGCGGATCTGCGCCGCGTAGTAGCGCAGGAAGTCGACTGCTTCGCGGATTTCAGCGATCGCGTTCGGCAGCGACTTGCCGGCTTCGCGCACGATCAGGCCCATCAGCGTGTGCATCTGCGCTTCGAGCAGGTCGGCCGCGCGCACCAGGCAGTCGGCGCGCGCATCGACCGGCGTCGCCTGCCAGATCGGCGCGGCGGCCACCGCGTGCGCGAGCGCCGCGCTCACGTGCTCGGCCGTCGCTTCGCTGACCGTGCCGACCAGGTCGCGCTGATCGGCCGGGTTGCGCACGTCGCGTGCCGGTGCGTCGGCGAGCGAGTCGTCGTCGAGCATCGGCGCCGCGCGCCACGGGAAGTGCGCGCTCGCGAGCAGCGCGGACGACAGCGATGCGAGACGGTGTTCGTTCGACAGGTCGAGGCCCATCGAGTTGGGACGCTCGTCGCCGTACAGGTTGCGCGGCAGGGGGATCTTCGCGTGCGGCGCGCCGAGCGGCACGACCTTCGACGCTTCGTCGACCGGATCGGCGACCAGTTCCTTCACCGGCACGGTCTTATCGGCGATGCGGTTCACGAACGACGTGTTCGCGCCGTTTTCCAGCAGGCGGCGCACCAGGTACGCGAGCAGCGTCTCGTGCGTGCCGACCGGCGCGTACACGCGGCACGGACGGTTCAGCTTGTCGCGGCCCGTGACTTCCTCGTACAGCGGCTCGCCCATCCCGTGCAGACACTGGAATTCGTACTGGCCCGGGTAGTAGTTCTGGCCCGCGAGCTGGTAGATCGCGGCCAGCGTGTGCGCGTTGTGCGTCGCGAACTGCGGATAGACGGCATCCGGCGCCGCGAGCAGCTTCTTCGCGCACGCGAGATACGACACGTCCGTGTAGATCTTGCGCGTGTAGACCGGATAGCCTTCGAGGCCGTCGACCTGCGCACGCTTGATTTCGGTGTCCCAGTACGCGCCCTTCACCAGGCGGATCATCAGGCGGTGACGGCTGCGGCGCGCGAGGTCGATCAGGTAGTCGATCACGAACGGGCAGCGCTTCTGGTAACCCTGCACGACGAAGCCGATGCCGTTCCAGCCCGCGAGTTCCGGATCGAAGCACAGCGCTTCCAGCAGGTCGAGCGACAGCTCGAGACGGTCGGCTTCTTCCGCGTCGATGTTCAGGCCGATGTCGTAGCGGCGCGCGAGCAGCGCAAGCGCACGCACGCGCGGCAGCAGCTCGCTCATCGTGCGGTCCTGCTGCGAGCGCGAGTAGCGCGCGTGCAGCGCCGACAGCTTGATCGAGATGCCCGGGCCTTCGTAGATGCCGCGGCCGCCGGCCGCCTTGCCGATCGCGTGGATCGCCTGCTCGTACGACGCGTAGTAGCGCTGCGCGTCCTCTTCGGTCGTCGCCGCTTCGCCGAGCATGTCGTACGAGTAGCGGAAGCCGCGCGCTTCGTACTTGCGGCTGTTGGCCAGCGCCTCGGAAATCGTCTCGCCGGTGACGAACTGCTCGCCCATCAGGCGCATCGCCATGTCGACGCCCTTGCGGATCAGCGGTTCGCCGCCACGGCCGATCAGGCGCGTGAGCGCCGACGACAGGCCCGCTTCGCTGTTGGTCGTCACGAGCTTGCCGGTGATCATCAGCCCCCAGGTCGCCGCGTTCACGAACAGCGACGGTGCGTGGCCGACGTGCGAGCGCCAGTCGCCCTTGCTGATCTTGTCGCGAATCAGCGCATCGCGCGTCGCGCGATCGGGGATCCGCAACAGCGCTTCGGCCAGACACATCAGCGCGACGCCTTCCTGGCTCGACAGCGAGAACTCGTGGATCAGCCCTTCGACGCCGCCGCCCGAACTCTTCTCGCGCAGCGCCTCGACGAGCTGCGTCGCGAGCGTCTGCACGTCGGCCTGCAGGTTCGCCGGCAGGCGCGCCTGGCCAAGCAGGAACGGCACGCATTCCGGTTCGGGGCGGCGATATGCGGCCGTGATCGCCGCGCGCAGCACCGATTGCGGCTGCACGTTCTGGGCGAACTCGAGGAACGGATGCGGCGAGTTGTCGTCGTCACCGTCCGGCGTCTGGCCGTCGGCGAGCTCCGTCACACCGCTGCTGCCCGACAGTTCGGGCGGCAGCTGGCCGTGCTCGATCCGCTCGAGGTACGCGAAGATCGCCTGCTTGATCAGCCAGTGGGGAGTGCGCTCGAGACGCGCTGCCGCGTCTTTCAGGCGCGAGCGGAGAAGGTCGTCGACTTTGACGCCAAGAGTCGTGCTTGCCATGGTGGGTTCGTGCGCCGGTGCGAGCCCGGCAATGTGGTGTGAGAGGATGCGCGAAATCCTACGGCACGCAATAAAAAGGTGCAACCGAATTAAGAGATTGGTTGCACCTCGAAGTTACTCAATATAATCAGCCACTTATAAGGTCGCAACCTAGGGGTTGCCCGTGGTCGGCGGATCGGTGTTTTCCCTGATCGAGGGCGAGTTGGCGCGCGTGGGCAACCTTCGGTGTGCGCGGCGGAGGGGAAAGACGGGTTGCACTGGCCGGAACGGCGGGTACCGCAGGCAGGTATGGAACGCGCGTCCGGCAGGGATTGCATGCCGCTCGGCGGGGTCGGCGGGTCGGCGGGTCGGCGGGTCGGCGGGTCGGCGGGTCGGCGGGTCGGCGGGTCGGCGGGTCGGCGGGTCGGCGGGTCGGCGGGTCGGCGGGTCGGCAGCTCGGCAGCTCGGCAGCTCGGCAGCTCGGCAGCTCGGCAGCTCGGCAGCTCGGCAGCTCGGCAGCTCGGCAGCTCGGCCGGCTCGATGCCGAGGAAGCGGCGCGCGACACGACGACCGCCGCCGCACCACTCAGATATCCAGCGGATCGACCTCGACGCTCCAGCGCAGCACGCCCTTCAGCGCACGCAGTTCCGGCTGCCATGCGCGCAGCGCGTGCTGCAGCGCGGCCCGCGACGCGCTTTCGAGCAGCAGTTGCGCGCGGTGGACGTTCGCGACCTTCACGATCGTCATCGGCACCGCGTCGTACACGGTCACGCGATCGGCACCCGGCAGCCCCGGCAACGCGGCCGCGGCCTGCAGCAGGAACGCGAGCGCCGCGTCGAGCGTGCGCCCTTCGGCGCGCAGCAGCGCCTGGTAGACGAACGGTGGCAGGTGCGCGTCGCGGCGCTCGCCGAGCGTCGAGTTCGCGAAGCCGACGTAATCCTGCCGGCCGAGCGCGTGATACAGCGCGTGACGCGGATAACGCGTCTGCACGAGCACCTCGCCCGGCAGCCCCGCGCGCCCCGCGCGGCCGCTCACCTGCATCAGCTGCGCGAACAGCCGCTCGCTCGCGCGGAAGTCGTGCGAGAACAGCGCGGTGTCGGCATTGAGCACGCCGACGAGCGACACGCGCTGGAAGTCGTGCCCCTTCGCGATCATCTGCGTGCCGACCAGAATGTCGACTTCACCGGCGTGCACATCCGAGAACAGCGCCTGCGCACTGCCCTTGCGCCGCGTGCTGTCCGCGTCGATCCGCAGGATCCGTGCGCCCGGCACGGCCTCGGCGAGCGCCTCCTCGATGCGCTGCGTGCCGCGCCCGAGCGGCGCGATGTCGACGTTCCCGCATTCCGGGCACGAACGCGGAATGCGCGCTTCCCAGCCGCAGTGATGGCAGCGCAACGCGTGCTCGGGTTTGTGCAGCACGACATAGGCGCTGCAGCGCGGGCAACCGGCGACCCAGCCGCACGCGTCGCACGCAAGCTGCGGTGCGTAGCCGCGCCGGTTCAGGAACACGAGGCTCTGCTCGCCGCGCTCGAGCCGCGCCTTCAGCGCCGCGACGAGCGGCCCCGACAGCCCGCCCATCGACGCGCGCCCGCGCCGCCGCTCCTCTTCGAGATCGATCAGCCGCACGGTCGGCAGCGTCGCGTCGGCCACCGCGCGGCGCGACAGCGTGAGGCGCGTGTAGCGCCCCTGCTCGGCCTGCCACCAGGTCTCGAGCGACGGTGTCGCCGAACCGAGCACGACCGGAATGCCGAGATGCTTCGCGCGCCACACCGCGAGATCGCGCGCCGAATAGCGCAGCCCTTCCTGCTGCTTGTACGCGGGCTCGTGCTCCTCGTCGACGACGATCAGCGCGAGCGTCGGCAGCGACGCGAGCACCGCGAGCCGCGTGCCGAGCACGATCCGCGCGCGGCCCGTGTGCGCGGCGAGCCAGTTGCGCGCCCGTTCGCCTTCGGCGAGCCCGCTGTGCAGCGTGACGATCGCGTCGTCGGCGAGCGTGCCCGCGAAGCGCGCGCGAAACGCGGCCTCGAACTGCGGCGTCAGGTTGATTTCGGGTACCAGCACGAGCGCCTGCGCGTCGGGCCGCGCATCGAGCAACGCGGCGAGCGCATGCAGATACACCTCGGTCTTGCCGCTGCCGGTCACGCCATGCAGCAGGAACGGCGCGAAGCCCTGCGCGGCGCGGATCGCGTCGAGCGCCTCGGCCTGCTGGTCGGTGAGCGCCGGCGGCACAGTTCGTCCACCGGTTGTCGACAGGTTATCCACAGCTTTGGGCACAGCTGCGTCGGCCCAGCCGATTTCCTCGATCGCGACCCAGCCGCGCGCCGCCCAGTCGTCGAGCGTGGCCGCCGCCTTCGGATGCAATGCGCGCGCATCGGGCAGCGTCAGCGAATCGGTGTCGGCGAGTGCCTGCGCGAGCCGCCGCAACGCGGCCCCGCGCGCGGGCAGTGCATCGGGCAGCGCCGTGCGGCCGGCTTCGGTCAGCCGGTGACGCACCTCGGGCGCCAGCAGCCGCCCCCAGCGCTCCGCGTCGCGCAGCGCCTGCGGCAACGCCGGCAGCGCGACTTCACCGCGACCGCGCTGGTAGTAGTCGGCCGCGAAGGAGACGAGCGCAAGCCAGTCCGGCGCCAGCGGCGGCAGCTCGGTACAGATCGCGTCGATCGCCCGCAAGCGGGACGGCGGCACGTCGGTGTGAGTCGTCACTTCGCAGACGAGGCCGACGACCTGCCGCTTGCCGAACGGCACCTGCACGAGGGTGCCGGGCTCGGGCGCCGGCTGGACGTCGCAGCGGTAGTCGAACAGGGTGGCGAGCGGATGGTCGAGGGCGACCCGCAGGTAGGTGCCGTCCATCACCGCGCTCCGGCGGCAGCGCACAGCGCACGGACGACTTGCATCCGAGTCCGCATCACGGTGGCGAACTTAAAGTAAACCTTCAGATTCGGCGCTAAGTTTTGGATTCGCATTAGGAATCGCCGTATACCCTGACCAGCCTGTGGATAACTTTGTTGAGAACTCCCCGTCCAATCGCCGCAAAGCGCGCGGGGCCGTGCTTTCCGCTGTTTCCGGCCGCCGTGTGCCGCGCCCCGCGGAGCCTTATTCCATAAGGCTGCTATTCAAATTACCCAACCATAGCGAGACAATTCGACCGATACAGGGCTCTACCGCGCTGCAACGTGGAAAATGTGCATAAGTCAAGTCTTGACAAGCCATGGATCGGCAACCTGGGCGGGGTTGCGCCCTGTTTAGCGCGGACAGCGAAACGCTGTCACCCCGCAGTGCAGCATGACAGCGCTTGCGCTCAGCCCGCCGCTCCGCTACGGATCTTGCGGCTGTGGGTGTGCACTTCGTCGACGAGCTCGGCGACGTGATCGGGCGACGTGAACTGCGAGATGCCGTGGCCGAGGTTGAATACGTGGCCGGGATGATTGCCGTAGCTGTCGAGTACCGCGCGCGCCTGCTCGCGCACCGCGGCCGGCGGCGCAAACAGGATCGTCGGGTCGAGGTTGCCCTGCAGCGCGACGCGCCCCGCGACGCGTTCGCGCGCGGCGCCGAGGTTGACCGTCCAGTCGAGCCCGACCGCGTCGACGCCGGTCGCCGCGATTTCCTCGAGCCACAGCCCGCCGCCCTTCGTGAACGTGATCACCGGCACGCGCTCGCCGTCATGCTCGCGCTTCAGTTGCGCGACCACGCGACGGATGTAGTCCAGCGAGAAGCGCTGGTATGCGCCGTCCGCCAGCGCGCCGCCCCACGTATCGAAGATCATCACGGCCTGCGCGCCGGCTTCGATCTGCGCGTTCAGGTACGCGGCCACAGCCTGCGCGTTCACGTCGAGGATGCGGTGCATCAGGTCGGGGCGCGAATACGCCATCGACTTCACCGTGCGGAAGTCGTCCGACCCGCCGCCTTCGACCATGTAGCACGCGAGCGTCCACGGGCTGCCCGAGAAGCCGATCAGCGGCACGCGCTGGCGGCCCTGGCCGTCGGTCAGCGCGCGGCGAATCTCGCGCACGGCGCCCGTCACGTAGCCGAGCGTTTCCTCGATGTCGGGCACCGCGAGCTTCGCGACATCGGCCTCGGTGCGCACCGGATGCGCGAACTTCGGCCCTTCGCCGACCTGGAAGTCGAGGCCGAGGCCCATCGCGTCGGGAATCGTCAGGATGTCCGAGAACAGGATCGCGGCGTCGAGCGGGAAGCGCTCGAGCGGCTGCAGCGTCACTTCGGTCGCGTAATCGGGATTCTTCGCGAGGCCGAGGAAGCTGCCGGCGCGCGCGCGCGTCGCGTTGTACTCGGGCAGGTAGCGGCCGGCCTGGCGCATCAGCCAGATCGGCGTGTAGTCGGTCGGCTCGCGCAGAAGCGCACGCAGGAAGGTGTCGTTGAGCAGGGTATGGGCCACGGTAGGAGCGACGATGCGAGGGCAAAGCGGCATTTTACCGGAGCGGGGCCGCACGGCTGCGTATGTCGATGCGATGGCGGCCATATGACGCGCGCGATGGCTCCGTTATGATCGGACGCTGATATCGAACCGATCCACGGAGGAGACCGATGAAGACACTTGCCACGCGGGCCGCGCGGGCCGCGCTCGCCGCCGCCACCCTGCTTTGCTGCGCCGCCGCGCACGCGCAGGGTACGGCCACGACAGCGCCGGCGTCAGCCGCTGCAGCCGGCTCGCGGCTCGACGACGTGCTCGCCCGCGGCACGCTGCGCGTGTGCACGACGGGCGACTACAAGCCGTACTCGTACTACCGGAGCGACAGCCGCTTCGAGGGCATCGACATCGACATGGCCGAGTCGCTCGCGAAATCGCTCGGCGTGAAGGCCGACTTCGTGAAGACGAGCTGGTCGAACCTCACCAACGACTTCGTTGCGAAGTGCGATATCGCGGTGGGCGGCGTGTCGACGACGCTCGAGCGCCAGAAGCGCGTGTTCTTCACGCAGCCGTACGTGGTCGACGGCAAGACGCCGATCGTGCGCTGCGCGGACGCCGACAAGTACCAGACCGTCGCGCAGATCGACCGGCCCGAGACCCGCGTGATCGTGAACCCGGGCGGCACCAACGAGCGCTTCGCGAAGCAGTTCTTCACGCGCGCGAACCTGACCGTCTACCCTGACAACGTGACGATCTTCAAGCAGATCCTCGCGGGCAAGGCGGACGTCATGGTGACGGACGCATCCGAGACGCTGCTGCAGCAAAAGCTGAATCCGGGCCTGTGCTCGGTGCACCCGGACAAGCCGTTCCAGTTCGGTGAAAAGGCGTACATGGTGCCGCGCGGCGACGTCGTGTTCCAGCAGTACGTCGACCAGTGGCTGCACCTCGCGCTGTCGACCGGCGAATACCAGGCGATCGCCGACAAGTGGCTGAAGTAAGCGCGATCGCGGGCGGCAACGGCGGTCGATAGCAGACACGACCCCGCTATTGCGGCCGGCGAACGGGGCGCGGGCGGCGGTAGCCGTCCGCTGCACCGCCGTTACACATCGGCGCAGCGGGCTGCAGGCGGAAAACCGCGCAAATCGGCCGAATGGCCGACTACCGCGCGCGCCGATCACGTTTCAAAATCTTTCTGACGAATGAGTCGTCATATGCGGTATCTGCCGCGCGATGCACATTCGGGCGTGTAAATCGGCCATTCATTGATGCCGATACGCATGAAAAACGCATTATGTGCAACCGCTGAAAACTCTGCGGAAAAGATAAGTAAATATGACCTTTTTCAGGACCCCGAAAACAGCAAAAAATCCCGGAAAGCCTTATCTGGCGGGCGTTACAACCTGAAACACTTTGTTACCGCGAGGGGTGAGCAATTCGCCCACAATGGCCTCAACGGTTTCAACACGGATGCGGTCTCGTGTGCCAAGTGTGAGCGGACGCGAAGCGCTGCGAGCCAGTCGGTCACGTACCGAAGCCCTTCCGAGGGGCATCCCTGTTGGAGTCGTTTCCGGCTCCCCGCCGGATCCGGTTTCATCTTTGGTCTCCTCGCGCTAACCCCGTAGCGTGTGGTTTTTAGCGGGCTAATAAGCCCGCTTTTTTTCGTCCATCGAAAACGCAACGGCCCGCAGGCCGCCGCGTTTTTTCCTGCCGCCGGGCCAACTGGTCCTCTCACGCGGTCTTCTGCACGTCCAGCTTCAGTTCCTCGATCATCCGGTCGCGCATCACGAACTTCTGCACCTTGCCCGTCACCGTCATCGGCAGCTCGTCGACGAAGCGGATGTAGCGCGGAATCTTGTAGTGCGCGATCTGGCCGCTGCAGAACGCGCGCACGTCGTCCTCGGTCATCTGCTCGTCCGCGCGCAGCACGATCCACGCGCACAGCTCCTCGCCGTACTTCGCATCGGGCACGCCGAACACCTGCGCGCTCTGAATCTTCGGATGCCTGAACAGGAATTCCTCGATCTCGCGCGGATACACGTTCTCGCCACCGCGGATCACCATGTCCTTCAGCCGGCCGACGATGTTGCAGTAGCCGTCCGCGTCGAGCGTCGCGAGGTCGCCCGTATGCATCCAGCCGTCGACCAGCACCTCGCGCGTCTTCGCGTCGTCGTCCCAATAGCCGAGCATCACCGAATAGCCCTTCGTGCACAGCTCGCCCGTCGCGCCGACCGGCACGATCTCGCCGTTCGGATCGACGATCTTCACCTCCAGGTGCGGCTGGATGCGCCCGACCGTCGTCGTGCGCTTCTCGAGCGGATCGTCGGTCGAGCTCTGGAACGACACGGGGCTCGTCTCCGTCATCCCGTACGCGATCGTGATCTCCGACAAATGCATCTGCGACACGACGCGCTTCATCGTCTCGATCGGGCACGGCGAGCCGGCCATGATGCCGGTGCGCAGCGTCGACAGGTCGAACTTCGCGAAGTCCGGATGATCGAGCTCCGCGATGAACATCGTCGGCACGCCATGCAGCGCGGTACAGCGTTCGTCGGCCACGGCCGCGAGCGTCGCGACCGGATCGAACGCCTCGCCGGGAAACACCATCGCCGCGCCCTTCGACACGCACGCGAGCACGGCCAGCACCATCCCGAAGCAGTGATACAGCGGCACCGGGATGCAGAGCGAATCCTGTTCGCTGAAGCGCATCGCCGCCGCGATCGAGCGTGCGTTGTTGACGACGTTGCGGTGCGTGAGCGTCGCGCCCTTCGGGCTGCCGGTCGTGCCGCTCGTGAACTGGATGTTGATCGGCTCGGTGGCCGTGAGCGTCGCGCCGATCGCGTCGAGCCGCGCGACATCGAGCGTGTCGCGGCCGCGCGCCATCACATCGGCAAAGCGGAACATGCCGGCCGGCGCCGCCTCACCCATCGACACGACCGTGCGCAGGCTCGGCACGCGCGCCGCGTGCAGGTCGCCCGGCGTCGCGCTCGCCAGCTCCGGCGCGATGGTCTGCAGCATCTCGACGTACGCGGACGTCTTGAAGCGCTCGGCCGCGATCACGGCCTTGCAGCCGACCTTGTTCAGCGCGTATTCGAGTTCCGCGAGCCGGTAGGCCGGGTTGATGTTGACGAGCACCGCGCCGATCCGCGCGGTCGCGAACTGCGTGAGCAGCCATTCGCTGCGGTTCGGCGACCAGATGCCGACGCAATCGCCCTTCACGATCCCGAGCGCCGCAAGGCCCGCCGCGAGCACGTCGACCTCGTGTGCGAATTCGCGCCAGGTCCAGCGCACCTGCTGTTCGCGGAACACGACGGCCGGACGATCGGGAAAGCGGCCGGCCGTGTCGAGCAGGAACCGGCTGATCGTCGCTTCGGATAGCGGCACGTCGGTCGCGCCGCGCACGTACGACAGTCCGTTTTCGGGCGCGATCAGCGCCCCCTTGCCAAGGTCTGCTGCCATCGATGTCTCCGTCCGTTTTGTCTGATCGGCCCGGCGCGCGGCTCGCGCGCGTGCCTGCTCCGCCACGATCGCGGCGGACTGCCTCTGCCCGGATGATGCCGCGCTCTGCTGACGACACTCTGACAGCAAATCGCGGCGGACGGATGAAATAGCACGACCGGACGATACGATCCGGCCCGCAAAAAACAGACGAAACCGACGGGCGAAAAAAAAGCAGCCCGAAGGCTGCTTTCTTTTCGCGGGATACGCGCGCGCGGCTCAGTGCCGGCTGCGGATCTTCGCCAGACGCTGGATCGCTTCGAGCTGCGCCATCGCGGTCGCGAGCTCGGATTGCGCCTTTGCGAGGTCGAGGTCCGACTTCGCGTTCTGCAGCGTTTCCTCGGCACGCTTGCGCGCTTCCTCGGCTTTCGCCGCGTCGAGGTCCTTGCCGCGGATCGCGGTATCGGCGAGCACCGTCACGGCGCCCGGCTGCACTTCGAGAATGCCGCCTGCGACGAACACGAATTCGTCGTTGCCGCCCTCGACTTCGATGCGCACCGCACCCGGACGAATCCGGGTGATGAGCGGCGTGTGGCCCGGCAGAATGCCCAGCTCACCCGTTTCGCCCGGCAGCGCGACGAATTTCGCCTCGCCCGAGAAGATCTGCTCTTCCGCGCTGACGACGTCTACTTTGATGGTTGCCATATCGACTCCTGTCGATCGAAGCGAGCACTCGAGCGCTTACTCCGATCCCATGCACGGCGGGTTGAGCGTATTCCGTGGGCGCCTGTCCGCGAACGGATACCATCACGGTATCCGTCACGAACGTACCGGCGCCCGCTGCGTTACGCCTGACCCTTACGAGATCTTCTTGGCCTTTTCGAAGGCTTCGTCGATCGTGCCGACCATGTAGAACGCCTGTTCCGGCAGGTGGTCGCACTCGCCGTCGACGATCATCTTGAAGCCACGGATCGTTTCCTTCAGCGGCACGTACTTGCCCGGCGAGCCCGTGAACACTTCAGCGACGTGGAACGGCTGCGACAGGAAACGCTGGATCTTACGCGCACGTGCGACCGACAGCTTGTCTTCCGGCGACAGTTCGTCCATGCCCAGAATCGCGATGATGTCGCGCAGTTCCTTGTAGCGCTGCAGCGTCTGCTGAACGCGACGGGTGATCGAGTAGTGTTCTTCACCGATCACGTTCGGGTCGATCTGGCGCGACGTCGAGTCGAGCGGGTCGACCGCCGGGTAGATACCCAGCGAAGCGATGTCACGCGACAGAACGACGGTTGCGTCCAGGTGGCCGAAGGTGGTTGCCGGCGACGGGTCGGTCAAGTCGTCCGCAGGGACGTACACGGCCTGAACCGACGTAATCGAGCCCTTCTTGGTCGACGTGATGCGCTCTTGCAGCTTGCCCATTTCTTCAGCCAGCGTCGGCTGATAGCCCACTGCCGACGGCATACGGCCGAGCAGTGCCGACACTTCGGTACCGGCCAGCGTGAAACGGTAGATATTGTCGACGAAGAACAGCACGTCGAGGCCTTCGTCACGGAAGTGCTCGGCCATCGTCAGGCCGGTCAGCGCGACGCGCAGACGGTTGCCCGGCGGCTCGTTCATCTGGCCGTACACCAGCGCGACCTTGTCGAGAACGTTCGAGTCCTTCATTTCGTGGTAGAAGTCGTTCCCTTCACGGGTACGCTCGCCCACGCCCGCGAACACGGAGTAACCGCCGTGTTCCTTCGCGATGTTGTTGATGAGCTCCATCATGTTGACGGTCTTGCCCACGCCAGCACCGCCGAACAGGCCAACCTTGCCGCCCTTTGCGAACGGGCAGATCAGGTCGATAACCTTGATACCCGTTTCGAGCAGTTCGGTCGACGGCGACAGTTCGTCGAACGCCGGAGCCTTCTGGTGGATCGAACGCGTCGTTTCGCTCTCGATCGGGCCGGCTTCGTCGATCGGACGGCCGAGCACGTCCATGATACGACCGAGGGTCGGCTTGCCGACCGGAACCGAAATCGGCTTGCTCGTGTTCTTCACGGTCAGGCCGCGGCGCAGGCCGTCGGATGCACCCAGACAAATGGTACGGACCACGCCGTCGCCCAGCTGCTGCTGGACTTCGAGCGTCAGTTCCGAGCCATCGAGAATGAGCGCGTCGTAGATCTTCGGCATGCTGTCGCGCGGGAATTCCACGTCGATAACGGCGCCGATGCACTGTACGATCTTGCCTTCTACCAAAGCAGCAGTACTCATCGCTTTTCCTTTAAATACCTGATTCTTTACTCGCGCAAAGGCGCAGTTGTCGTCCGTGGCGCGCGCTTAAACAGCGGCTGCGCCGCCGACGATCTCCGACAGTTCTTTCGTAATCGCGGCCTGGCGGCTCTTGTTGTACACGAGCTGCAGTTCGCTGATCACCGTCTTCGCGTTGTCGGACGCGGCCTTCATCGCGACCATCCGCGCCGATTGCTCGGACGCCATGTTCTCCGCGACGGCCTGGTACACCAGCGCCTCGACGTAACGCACGAGCAGTTCGTCGACGACTGCCTGCGCGTCCGGCTCGTAGATGTAGTCCCACGACGTGGCCGGCGTACCGTCATCGGCTTCGAAGTGTTCCGACGACAGCGGCAGCAGCTGCTCGATCACGGCTTCCTGCTTCATCGTGTTGACGAAGCGCGTGTAAGCGATATAAACCGCCGACAGCTTGCCTTCCGAGTACAGATCGAGCTGCGTCTTCACGGCGCCGATCAGCTTGTCCAGATGCGGGGTGTCGCCGAGGTGCACGACCTGCGACATCACCTTCGCGCCGAAGCGGTTCAGGAACCCGAGGCCCTTGCTACCGATCGCGGTGGCTTCGACCTTCTGGCCCTTCTCTTCCAGCTCCTTGAACTTCTGCACCGTCGCACGCAGCACGTTGGTGTTCAGACCGCCGCACAGACCCTTGTCCGTCGTGACGAGGATGATGCCGGCCGTCTGCGCGCCGTCGTTTGCCACCATGAACGGGTGGCGGTACTCCGGGTTCGCACGGCTCATGTGCGCGGCGATGGCACGGACCTTGTCTGCGTACGGACGAGCGGCGCGCATGCGTTCCTGCGCGCGACGCATCTTCGATGCAGCCACCATCTCCATCGCCTTCGTGATCTTGCGCGTGTTCTGCACGCTCTTGATCTTGCCGCGAATTTCCTTCATTCCAGCCATAGCTTGCTCCTTGACCGAAGCGGCGCGGGCGCATCAGCACCCGCGCGGCCTCAGTGTGTCACTCGCGGATCAATAGGCACCGGACTTCTTGAAGGATTCGATCGCCGAGCGCAGCGCGCCTTCGTCGTCCTTCGAGAGATCCTTGGTGTCTTCGATGCGCTTGATGAGGTCAGCGTGGCTGGTCTTCAGGTTGTCGCGCAGGCCCTTCTCGAACGACAGCACTTGCTTGACGTCGAGATCGTCGAGGTAACCGTTGTTCGCGGCGTACAGCGACACGGCCAGTTCCCACACCTGCAGCGGCTGGTACTGCGGCTGCTTCAGCAGTTCCGTCACGCGGCGGCCGCGCTCGAGCTGCTTGCGGGTCGCTTCGTCGAGGTCCGATGCGAACTGCGCGAATGCGGCCAGTTCACGGTACTGCGCGAGGTCGGTACGGATACCGCCCGACAGCTTCTTCACGACCTTCGTCTGAGCGGCGCCACCGACTCGCGACACCGACACGCCGGCGTTGATTGCCGGGCGGATGCCTGCGTTGAACAGGTCGGTTTCCAGGAAGATCTGGCCGTCGGTAATCGAGATCACGTTCGTCGGAACGAACGCGGTCACGTCGCCAGCCTGCGTTTCGATGACCGGCAGTGCCGTCAGCGAGCCGCTCTTGCCCTTCACTTCGCCGTTCGTGAACTTCTCGACGTACTCTTCCGACACGCGAGCAGCACGCTCGAGCAGACGCGAGTGCAGATAGAACACGTCGCCCGGGTACGCTTCACGGCCCGGCGGGCGGCGCAGCAGCAGCGAGATCTGACGGTATGCCCACGCTTGCTTGGTCAAGTCGTCATAAATGATCAGTGCGTCTTGGCCACGGTCGCGGAAGTATTCGCCCATCGTGCAGCCGGCGTACGGTGCGAGGTACTGCATCGCTGCCGAATCCGAAGCCGAAGCGGCGACGACGATCGTGTATTCCATCGCGCCCGTTTCTTCGAGCTTGCGAACCACGTTCATGATCGACGAAGCCTTCTGGCCGATCGCGACGTAGATACAGATCAGGTCCTTGCCCTTCTGGTTGATGATCGCGTCGAGCGCCACCGCGGTCTTGCCGCACTGACGGTCGCCGATGATCAGCTCACGCTGGCCACGGCCGATCGGCACCATTGCGTCGATCGACTTGATGCCCGTCTGCACCGGCTGCGACACCGACTTACGCCAGATCACGCCCGGGGCGATCTTTTCGATCGCGTCGGTCAGCTTCGCGTTGACCGGGCCCTTGCCGTCGATCGGGTTGCCGAGCGCATCGACCACGCGGCCGACGAGTTCCGGACCAACCGGGACTTCGAGAATGCGGCCCGTCGTCTTGACGATGTCGCCTTCCGAGATGTGTTCGTATTCGCCGAGAATCACCGCGCCGACCGAGTCGCGCTCGAGGTTCAGCGCGAGGCCGAACGTGTTGCCCGGAAACTCGAGCATTTCGCCCTGCATCACGTCCGACAGGCCGTGGATACGCACGATACCGTCGGTCACGGAGATCACGGTGCCCTGGTTGCGAACGTCTGCGCTCGCTTCAAGGCCCTGGATCCGGCTCTTGATCAGCTCGCTGATCTCAGAGGGATTGAGTTGCATTATTCGCTCCTGATAGTCAATTCTGTTGCGTGCCGGCGTGGCGCTCAGGCGGTCAAGGCAGCCTGCATCGATGCGAGGCGCGCGCGAACCGAGGTGTCGAGCACTTCGTCGCCGACCGTCACGCGCACGCCGCCGATCAGCGACGAATCGACTTCGACCGTCGGCTTCAGCTTGCGCTTGAACTTGCGTTCGAGGCCAGAGACGAGGCTTTCGAGATCCGCGCCGTTCAGCGGGAACGCGCTCACGATCTCGGCGTCGGCTGCACCTTCACGTTCGTTCTTGAGCGCCTCGAACTGCTCGGCGATTTCCGGCAGCAGCGCGATGCGATGATTGTCGACCAGCATCTGCACGAAGTTCTTCGCTTCGGCGCCGGCCGCGACCGGCGACTTCACCGCAGCAAGCAGCAACTCGGCTACTTGCGTGCGCGTCACCTTCGGGCTCGACGCGACCGACAGCACTTCCGGCAGACGCGCAACCTGGGCCAGCTCTTGCACGAGCGTGGACCAGGCGGCGATGTCACCTCCCTCGGCCACGCGGAACAGCGCTTCTGCGTAAGGGCGGGCGATGGTTGCAAGTTCGGCCATGATCAGAGCTCGGCTTTCAGTTGATTCAGCAGTTGGGCGTGGGCCGTTTGATCGACTTCGCGCTTCAGGATCTGCTCGGCGCCCTTCACGGCCAGCGAGGCGACTTCGCCACGCAGCGCTTCGCGCGCCTTCACGATTTGCTGTTCTGCTTCCGCTTTCGCCTGGGCGACGATGCGGGCGGCTTCAGCCTGGGCGTTGGCCTTGATTTCCTCGGCGACCGCCTGCGCACGCTTTTCAGCGTCGGCGATGCGCTGCTGGCCGTCGTTGCGGGCCTGCGCGAGTTCCTGGTCCACGCGCTTGTGCGCTGCGTCGAGTTCCGCCTTGCCCTTCTCCGCGGCGGCGAGGCCGTCGGCGATCTTCTTCGAACGTTCGTCGAGGGCGTTGATCAACGGCGGCCACACGAATTTCATCGTGAACCACGCGAGGACCAGGAACACGACCATTTGCGCAAACAGAGTTGCGTTGAGATTCACGGTGTTTCCTTATCTGCTATTCCGGAAAAATGAAACGGTAAGGCGCTCATCGAGTTGCATTCGATCAGCGCCCCAAGTCTCCGTTCCGCCCTGCGCCGGCTCACGCCGGTCGCATATTTCCGAGGAACCTTAGCCTGCGACGAGCTTCGACAGGAGCGGGTTCGCGAACGCGAACAGCATTGCGACACCCACGCCGATCAGGAATGCAGCGTCGATCAGGCCGGCCAGCAGGAACATCTTCGTTTGCAGCGGGTTGATGAGTTCCGGCTGACGTGCGCAGGCTTCGATGTACTTGCCACCCATCAGCGCGATACCGATACAGGCGCCGATTGCACCCAGGCCGATGATGATGCCGATACCGATGGCGGTCAGACCCTGGATGTTGGCGATGTAAGCTTGCATGATCACTCCTTTGTGAAAAGACTTGGAACTGAGATTTAAAAAACTAAAACGGAAACTCTTTTTTGCACGCCGCGCTTAGTGCTTGTCGTGCGCTTGGCCGAGATACACCAGCGTCAGCATCATGAAGATGAATGCCTGCAACAGAACAATCAGGATGTGGAAGATTGCCCAGACGCTACCCGCGATCACATGACCAACGAAGCCGAGGAACGTTGCGTCGCCACCGAAGCTCCACATGCTGCCGAGCAGGGCGATCAACAGGAACAACAGCTCACCCGCGTACATGTTGCCGAACAGCCGCATGCCGAGGGAGACGGTCTTCGCGAGATATTCGACGATGTTGAGCGCGAGGTTCGGGATCCACAGCAGCGGGTGGGCACCGAACGGGGCCGACAGCAGCTCATGCACAAAGCCGCCCGCGCCCTTGATCTTGATGCTGTAGTAGATCATCAGGACGAACACGCCGAGCGCGATGCCGAGCGTGCCGTTCAGGTCGGCCGTCGGGACGATGCGATGGTGGGAAATCACGTCCGACAGACCGAGCAGGCCGATCACGCGGCCCGGCAGGTCGACCGGGAGGAAGTCGAGGGCGTTCATCAGCGCGACCCACACGAACACCGTGAGGGCGAGCGGAGCGATGAAGGTGCGGTTGCCGTGGACGATGGCCTTCGATTGGTCTTCGACCATTTCGACGAGCATCTCGATTGCGCACTGGAAACGGCCCGGCACGCCCGACGTCGCCTTGCGGGCGGCCAGACGCAGCAGGAGGATCGTCACGATGCCGCACACGATCGACCAGAACAACGTGTCAAGGTTCCAGACGTGGATGTCGAAAATCGACGTCTGATGCGAGGTGGAGAAATTCTGCAAGTGGTGCGCAATGTACTCGGACGGATCCGGACCGCGCGTGCCTTCGCTAGCTGCCATATCGTTAATGCCACCCAAATTGTCGAAAATCGTTTTGCCCCGTTCCGCAATACGCTATTGCCGCTATTGCGGGAACGGGCCGGCGCGGTTCGTTGTCGAAACCGCACGCTGCTTGTTGCTTACCGCCAGGCCAGCGCGATCCAGTACGTCTTCAGCACGACGAGGTAGGTGACGAGGAGTGCCGGCCAGTGCACGCCGGCATAGCCGTATGCCACTGCGGCGAACATCCCGACCGTCACGCCGAGCTTCAGGGCTTCGCCCATCACCCAGCTCATCACGGTGGCCGAGCCACCTGCCTTCAGTCGTGCCACGAACAACGCGCTTGGCACCCAGCCGATCGCCCCGCCCAGAAACGCGGATTGCGCAGCGGCGCCCGGCGACTTTGAAAACAGCCACCACGCCAGCGTTGCAACCAGGGACAAGACCACCTGCGCGATCACCACCTTGTAGGGGGTCACGCGCGACGGCTTGCTCACGTTCGGACCGAACAACCTCTCGGCTTCCGTCCGCGTGAGCGGAACGATGTTGTTCTCTTGCTGCTCGGCATCCCAGTCGTCATCGGACTCGCGCCGCTCGCCGGCCGCTGAAGCGGTGCGTTGCGCTCGGTGATCATCGTGCCTGTCGTTCGGCGCCTGACCCGCCATCGCAATCTTCCGCAAAATCCTTGAACCCGGCCCCTGCTTTCCGAAAGCTTTCAGGGGTGCCTAGCTAACAAATCCGGGCGATTGTAAGCGATAGTTGCAAGTGATTCAAGGCTTTAGACGCGACAAAAACCTGCGTAAAACGACGCCTCATCATGTGAAAAACGCGCGAATCCACGACGTACGATGACAGTTGTAAGGTCGCTTTTTTGCACTGGTATTTCTTGCCCGAAAAAGTCCGGCGACGAGGCAATGACGCGGCATCGACGCCTGGCGCGGGCGACACCGGCGCGACGCGTTTGCAGCAGGAATTCCGCTGTGACGCGATCACAAAAAATGATCCGGCGCAGCGATGCGGAGAAGAGGAAATACTGTGACCACCGCGTCGAGCGCGATGCGCGAAATACGCTCGAATGCGAGCGCGTCGATGCCTGCAATCAGTTGTTGTGCCGCCACAGTCGATCGACTGTGGATCGCCGTACTTATCAACAGCCCGGCTTCTCACCCACCGCGAATGCTGTGCCCCACCCCTTCAAGCTTGCAGCACGCCTGCACCGCAGGCGGCCGCATGGCTTAACCGCGCATGAGCAACCACGCACCCAATGCGGCGCTCACGAGCGCGAACGGGATCGACACGAGGTGAAACGGCAGCCACATGCGCGGCTCCTTCGCGAGACGCACCGCGATCAGGTTCGCGAGCGAACCGATCGCGAAACCGAAACCGCCGACCGATACGCCGAACGCGAGCGCCCGCCAGTCGTGCGTGAATTCCGACAGCAGGATCGCCGCCGGCACGTTGCTGATGCCCTGTGACAGCACCGCGCCTGCCGCAAACACGCGCAGCGGCGAATCGAGGTGCGTTCGCGCGATCGCGTCGTGGACGACGGGCAGCGCGGCCGCGCTGCGCAGCACGACGAACATCAGCACGAAGATCAGCAGCAGCAGCCAGTCGATCTTCAGGACTGCATCACGTCTTGCCACCAGCAGCGCGATCACGACGGCGATCAGACCCGGCACGGGATGGTGCGCGTCGGCGAGCAGCACGAACGCACCGAACAGCACCGCCGCGAGCAACGCATGCAGGCGCTGGACGGGTACGGCCTGGACGTCTCCCGACAGGTCGAGCGGCTTCGCGCGAAACGCACACGCCGTCAGCACGAGCAGCAGCGCCATCAGCGCCAGCGCGAGCGGCCCGAGCGTGACGACGAAGCCCCCGAACGACACGCCGCTCAATTGCCACAGGAACAGGTTCTGGGGATTGCCGAGCGGAGTCGCGACGGACCCCGCATTGACGGCCAGCGCGACCACGATCACGAGCCGCCGGAAAGGCAGCGGCGTCAGCATGCGCAGCGACACCATCAGCGGCACGACGACGAACAGCGCGACATCGTTGGTGAGCCACATCGCGAGCGCCGCCGCGAACACGACGAGCAGCATCGCAAGCCCGCGCTCGGAATGCACGTGATGCACGATGCGATGCGCGAGCCACATCAGGCACCCGGACAGCTCGAGCGCCTTGGTCAGCATCAGCAGGCCCGCGAGCGTCGCGACGGTCTGCCAGTCGACGAGACCGACCAACGTGGCAATTGGTTGCGGACGCAACCATTGAAGAATAATCAGCGCAAGCGCGAGCACCGCAAGCACCGGCTCCTGCATCAGCCATCCGAGCCATCGGCGCGGCGCTGCCGCGCCCGTGTTCTCCGTCAATCGCACCTCGTTACTCTTCCGTCGCGACGTTGCCGCGAAGGCGCGCGAGAATGCCCTCGAGCGCATCGAGGTTGCCGAAGTCGATCAGCACCTGCCCTCGCCCGCGGCGGCCGAGCTTGATCTTCACCGTCGACGCGAGCAGGTCGGACAACTCTTCCTCGAGACGGCGCGTGTCGCGGCCGCCGTCATCCTTCGCCCGCGCCTTCACCGCCGGCGCTTCCTTCGTCGTATGCGCGACCAGCTTCTCGGTCTCGCGCACCGACATGCGCTTGTTGACGACCTGGTGCGCGAGCGTGATCTGCGTCGCGGCGTCGACCGCGAGCAGCGCACGCGCGTGCCCCATGTCGAGATCGCCGGCCAGCAGCATCGTCTGCACCGGCGAGGCGAGGTTCAGCAGGCGCAGCAGGTTCGATACCGCGCTGCGCGAACGGCCGACCGATTCGGCCGCCTGTTCGTGCGTGAAACCGAACTCGTCGAGCAGACGCTGGATACCGTGCGCCTCTTCCAGCGGGTTCAGGTCCTCGCGCTGGATGTTCTCGATCAGCGCCATCGCCGCGGCGGCCTGATCGGACACGTCCTTCACGAGCACCGGCACTTCGTCGAGGCCGGCCAGGCGTGCCGCGCGGAAACGCCGCTCGCCTGCGATGATCTCGTATTTATCGGTCGAAATGGGCCGTACCAGGATCGGCTGCATCACGCCTTGCGCGCGAATGCTGGCCGCCAGCTCCTGCAGGCTGCCTTCGTCCATCCGCGTCCGCGGCTGGTACTTGCCTGCCTGCAGCTTGCCGAGCGCGAGCGTGTTCGGCGCCCCTTCGATCTTCACCGCTTCGGTGATGTCCGCACTGCCGCCGAGCAGCGCTTCGAGGCCACGTCCCAAGCCCTTCTTCTTTGGTACCGCGTTCATGTCTTTCTTCCTCGCTTCGCTCATGTCCGGCTCACGACACCTCGAACGCGCGCACGCGATCGATCATCTCGGCACCGAACTGGAGATACGCCTGCGCACCGCGCGAGTTGCGGTCGAACACGACGCCCGGCAACCCGTAACTCGGCGCTTCCGCGAGGCGCACGTTGCGCGGAATCACCGCGTCGAACACCTTGTCGCCGAAGTGCGCTTTCAGTTGATCGGAGACTTGCTGCTGCAGCGTGATGCGCGGATCGAACATCACGCGCAACAAGCCGATGATCTTCAGGTCGCGGTTCATGTTCGCGTGGACCTGCTTGATCGTGTTGACGAGATCCGACAACCCCTCCAGCGCGAAGTACTCGCACTGCATCGGGATCACGACGCCATGCGCCGCGCACAGCCCGTTCAGCGTCAGCAGCGACAGCGTCGGCGGGCAATCGATCAGCACGAAGTCGTAGTCGTCGGCCACATGCTCGAGCGCAGCCTTCAACCGACGCTCGCGGTTGTCGATGCTGATCAGTTCGATCTCGGCACCCGACAGCTCGCGGTTGGCCGGCAGCACGTCGTACGTGACGCCCTCCGGACGCACGCGCGCGTCCGTCACCGAGACGCCGTCAACCAGCACTTCGTACACGGTCGACTCGCAGGCGGCCTTGTCGATCCCGCTACCCATCGTCGCGTTGCCCTGCGGGTCGAGATCGATCAGCAGGACTCGTTGCTCCTGCGCTGCAAGGCTTGCGGCGAGATTGACCGATGTCGTCGTCTTGCCGACGCCCCCCTTCTGGTTCGCAACGCAGAAGATCTTTGCCATCGTTGGTGTGTTCCCTTTACCTTCAAACAAACAGCGCGCTACCGCGCGCCTTCAATTCGCCTCGTCGACGGTGACCTCGATCAGATGCCGTTCGGCATCGAGCATCGGTACCGCCAGCCGCATCGTCTGCTTTACGCGACTGCCTTCCGGCAGCCGTGCAATTTCGTCGTCCGGGTGGACACCCTTCATCGCCCAGATCGATCCGCCGGGCGCGACGAGATGTCGAGCAAGTTTAACGAAGTCGGATAGATCCGCGAAGGCGCGGGATACGATCATGTCGAATTTTTCCGGCACTTCGACGCCCGGCTGCAGCGATTCGACCCGCCCAGTGACGACCGACAGGTTCGCGAGCTTCAGCTCCGCACGCATCTGCGTCTGGAATGCAGACTTCTTCTGCACGATATCGTTCAGCGTCACCTGCCAGTCCGGCCGGACGATCGCCAGCACGATACCGGGCAACCCGCCGCCCGAACCCACGTCGAGCACGCGCGCCGATGCACGGTCGCGCAGATGCGGAACGATGGAAAGTGAATCGAGAATGTGCTGGATCAGCATCTGCTTCGGGTCGCGGATCGCGGTCAGGTTGTAGACCGCGTTCCACTTGCCGAGCAGCGCGACGTAATCGAGCAGCTGGTTGCGTTGTGTATCCGTCAATGCGATGTCGAGCGCGGCCGTGCCGTCGACGAGCATTTGTTCAAGTACGTCCCGATTAACCGCCGGCGCGCGACGCGCCGTCATTGTTGCGTCGGGACGGTGCCGTCCCCCTGCTCGGTTGCCTCTGCGGCAGTGCCATTACGACGGCCGAGGCCACGGCGCTTCAGGTGCACCATCAGCAGAGAGATCGCAGCCGGCGTGACGCCCGAGATCCGCGATGCCTGGCCGATCGTTTCCGGCCGGAACTCGTTGAGCTTCTGGCTCACTTCGAACGACAGGCCGCGCACCTCGCGATAGTCGATACCGTCCGGCAGGCGCGTGTTCTCGCTCGCATCGTTGCGCTCGATCTCGCTCGCCTGGCGTTCGATATAGCCCTGATATTTGATACCGATCTCGACCTGCTCCTTGATCTGCTCGAGCAGCACCGGATCGTCGGCCAGCGGCTCCGCCGGACCGCATTCGCCGCCCTTCAGGCCGCACACGCCGTCGTAGCTGATACCCGGGCGACGCAGCAACTCCGCGAGGCTGTACTCGTGATCGATCGCCTTGCCGAGCAGCGCGGTCGCCTCTTCCGGCGGCAGCGTCTTCGGCGTGACCCATGTCGACTTCAGTCGTTCGGTTTCACGTGAAACAGCGTCGCGCTTCCGGCTGAACGCATCCCAGCGCACGTCGTCGACCAAGCCCAGCTCGCGGCCGATCTCGGTCAGGCGCATGTCCGCATTGTCTTCACGCAGGCTCAGACGATACTCGGCACGGCTCGTGAACATCCGGTACGGCTCGGCCACGCCACGCGTGACGAGGTCGTCGACCAGCACGCCAAGGTACGCCTGGTCGCGACGCGGACACCATGCGTCCTTCTCCTGCACGTAACGGCCTGCGTTCAGACCGGCCAGCAGGCCTTGAGCGGCCGCTTCTTCATAGCCCGTCGTGCCGTTGATCTGGCCCGCAAAGAACAACCCGTTGATCGCCTTCGTCTCGAGCGATGCCTTCAGCGCGCGCGGATCGAAGTAGTCGTATTCGATCGCATAGCCGGGGCGCAGGATGTGCGCGTTCTCGAGGCCGCGCATCGAGTGCACGAGTTCGAGCTGCACGTCGAACGGCAGGCTCGTCGAAATCCCGTTCGGATAGAACTCATTGGTCGTCAGCCCTTCCGGCTCGAGGAAGATCTGGTGCGATTCCTTCGACGCGAACCGGTGGATCTTGTCCTCGATCGACGGGCAGTAACGCGGGCCGACACCTTCGATCACGCCTGTATACATAGGCGACCGGTCGAGGCCGCCGCGAATGATGTCGTGCGTGCGCTCGTTCGTATGCGTGACCCAGCACGGCAGCTGCTGCGGATGTTGCTCCGCACGGCCCAGGAACGAAAACACCGGGATCGGATCGAGGTCGCCCGGCTGCTCGTCCAGCTTCGAAAAGTCGATCGAGCGGCCGTCGATACGCGGCGGCGTACCGGTCTTCAGGCGGCCCTGCGGCAGCTTCAGCTCCTTCAGACGCGCCGACAGCGACACGGCCGCCGGATCGCCCGCGCGACCGCCCGTGTAATTGTTCAGGCCGACGTGGATCTTGCCGTCGAGGAAGGTACCCGCCGTCAGCACCACCGCACGTGCGCGGAAGCGGATGCCGATCTGCGTGACGGCGCCCACCACGCGGTCGCCTTCGACCATCAGATCGTCGACGGCCTGCTGGAACAGCCACAGGTTTGGCTGGTTCTCGAGCCGATGGCGGATCGCAGCCTTGTACAGGATACGGTCGGCCTGCGCACGCGTCGCGCGCACGGCCGGGCCTTTCGACGAATTCAGGATCCGGAACTGAATACCGCTCTCGTCCGTCGCGGCGGCCATCGCGCCGCCGAGCGCATCGACTTCCTTGACCAGATGGCCCTTGCCAATGCCGCCGATCGACGGATTGCAGCTCATCTGCCCGAGCGTTTCGATGTTATGGGTCAGCAGCAGCGTCTTCGCACCCATACGGGCCGATGCCAACGCGGCCTCCGTGCCTGCGTGCCCGCCGCCGACGACGATGACGTCAAATTCTGTGGGAAAAAGCATGGTGGATTCCGCGCGCAGGACTGCGCACGAACCTATCTGAGAAATGTATGGGCCGAATTATAGCGGGTTCGCTTTTCACCCGAAGACCGTCCGAATGGTAGGGCCCGTTCATTTAGCCGATTTTTTCAGCCGATCGGCCGAGCTGTGCCGCCTGGCCAGTCTTGGCGGCGCTGGCACGACCTCAACGCACATCGTCAAGCTGTGCAAAACCGGGGATCAGGCAGCGGCTCGTGAACCGACATCACCGTGGGATCACAGGATTTCCGGTCAATCGCCCGACACTTATCCCCTGTGCCGTCCGCCCCTCTGGCGGCCGCCCCCTGTCGCACATACAACGCTCACCCCCTGTGCGACCCGGCGCGATGAGCCCCGCTCTCGTCACAGAGCTTCCGCTGGCTGCCCCGGCACTTATCCCCACACTCGATTCAGCGTCACGTCGCCCTCCTCCGAAAACAAAAACGGCGTGTTTCACGTGAAACACGCCGCCCGTTTCCCGCCAACCGCCTCAACCATCAAGCCGTTTTCTTCGCCAGCCCCAGGTACGTTTCGATTACCTGCGGATTCTGTGCCAGTTCGGCGGCCGGCCCTTCCAGCGCAAACTCGCCGGTCTCCAGCACGTAACCGTAGTCCGAGATCTGTAGCGCGGCCCGCGCGTTCTGCTCGATCAGCAGCGTCGCGACGCCCGTCCCACGCAACGCGCTGATGATATGAAAAATCTCCTTCACGATCAGCGGCGCCAGCCCGAGGCTCGGCTCGTCCAGCATCAGCAGGTCGGGCTTACCCATCAGCGCGCGGCCCACCGCAAGCATCTGCCGTTCGCCGCCCGACAGCGTGCCGGCCGCCTGCTTGCGCCGCTCCTTGAGCCGCGGAAACAGCGTGAACACATGATCGAGCTGGTCGAGGAAGTTCGACTCACCCGCGACCTTGCGGCGATACGCGCCCAGCACGAGGTTGTCCTCGACGGTCATCGTGCTGAACAGCTCGCGCTTTTCCGGTACAAGGCACATCCCGCGCGCGACGCGCTGCTCGACGGGCAATGCGCCTACGTCGTTACCGCGGTAAATGATCGCGCCCGACGCGTGCCCGGTCACCGGCAACGCGCCCATGATCGCGTTCAGCAGCGTCGACTTGCCGGCTCCGTTCGGGCCGATCACGCTGACGATCTGCCCTGCGCCGACCTTGATCGCCGCACCGTGCAGCGCCTCGACCTTTCCGTACCGCACCGCCAGCCCGCGTACCTCGAGAATCGGCATCGTCGTGTCCGTCATCACTCCACCCCGCCCAGATACGCTTCGAGCACCGCCGGATCCTGCTGCACGTCCTGAGGCAGCCCTTCCGCGATCCGCGTGCCGAATTCCATCACCACCAGCCGGTCGGTGAGGTTCATCACGAAATCCATGTCATGTTCCACGAGCAACACGCTCACCCCTTCGGCCTTCAGGCGCCGCAGCAGGTCCGCGAGCTGCTGCTTCTCCTGGTAGCGCAGCCCGGCCGCCGGCTCGTCGAGCAGCAGCAGCGTTGGATCGCAGCACAGCGCGCGCGCGATTTCGAGAATCCGCTGCTGGCCAAGCGCGAGGCTGCCCGCTTCGTCGTACATGTGTTTCTCCAGCCCGACGCGGCGGATCTGACGTGCCGCTTCAGCCAGCAACTGCGCTTCCTCATGTGCATTGAGCCGCGCGATGCTGCGCCAGACGCCCGTATGGCCGCGCAAATGCGCGCCGATCGCGACGTTCTCGAGCACCGTCATCGTCGGCAGCAGCTTCACGTGCTGGAACGTCCGGCCGATCCCGCGGCGGACGATCTGGCGCGACGTGAGCCCGTTGATCCGCTCGCCGCGGAACGTGATCGTGCCGCCGGTCGGCTTCAACACGCCGGTCACGAGGTTGAACGTGGTCGACTTGCCCGCGCCGTTCGGGCCGATCAGGCCGACGATTTGCCCCGCTTTCACGTCGAAACTGACGTCGTTGACGGCCACCAGCCCGCCGAACTGCTTGCGCGCGTTGTCGACCACGAGCAGCGGCTCGCCGGCCACCGGCTTCGCGCGCTGCGGCAACGGGTCGGCATGGTCGGGCACATGTGCGCGCGGCCCGCGTGGAAACAGCTTCGCGACGAACGGCCATACGCCCTGGCGCGCGTACTGCAGCAACAGCACCATCAGCACGCCGAACACGATGATCTCGAAGTTGCCTTCCGAGCCGAGCAGCTTCGGCAACAGCGTCTGCAGGTAGTCCTGCAGCACGGTGAGGATCGCCGCACCGAGCACCGCGCCCCATACGTGCGACACGCCCCCGACCACGGCCATGAACAGGAATTCGATCCCGTGGTTCAGGCCGAACGGGGTCGGGTTCACCGCGCGCTGCAGGTGCGCGTACAGGAAGCCCGATACCGCGGCGAGCACGGCCGCGTAGGTGAAGATCACGACGCGCATCCACGCGGTGTTCACGCCCATCGCCTCGGCCATCACGCCGCCGCCGCGCAGCGCGCGGATCGCGCGGCCGGGCCGGCTGTTGAGCAGGTTCTGCACCGACACGATCGCGGCCAGCACGACGGCCCAAATCAGGAAGTACAGGCTGCGGCCGCTGCCGAGCTCGATGCCGAACAGGTTCAGTGCCGGAATCCCGTTGATCCCGTCGTACTTGCCGAGCAACTCGAGGTTGCCGAACAGATAGAACAGCGCGAGCCCCCACGCGATCGTGCCGAGCGGCAGGAAATGCCCGGACAGGCGCATCGTGACCGCGCCGAGCACCAGCGCGACGAGCGCCGTCAGCACGACGCCGACGATCAGCGCGAGCCACGGCGACACGCCGTATCGCGTGGTCAGGAATGCGGTCGCATACGCGCCGATGCCGACGAACGCGGCCTGCCCGAAGCTCGTCATCCCGCCGACGCCCGTCAGCAGCACGAGCCCGATCGCGACGACCGCGTAGAGGCCGATGTAGTTCAGCAGCGTGATCCAGTATTCGGGCACCTGCAGCGCGCCGGGCAGCACCGGCAGCGCGAACAGCACCACGAGAAACACCCAGAAAGTCTTGTTGCGTACCATCGTCTTCATCGCGTCACTCCTCTTCCTCTTCCGCATGCGGCGTCGCGAAACTGCGCCACAGCAGCACCGGGATGATCAGCGTGAACACGATCACTTCCTTGTACGCGCTCGCCCAGAACGACGAATACGATTCGAGCACGCCGACCAGCAGCGAGCCGGCGGCCGCGAGCGGGTAACTGACCAGCCCGCCGATGATCGCGCCCACGAAACCCTTCAGGCCGATCAGGAAGCCGGAGTCGTAATAGATCGTCGTCAGCGGACCGACGAGGATGCCGGACAGCACACCAAGCCCGGCCGCCAGCGTGAATGCGAGCCGCCCTGCTTCGGTCGTGCCGATGCCGACCAGCCGCGCGCCGAGCCGGTTCACCGACGTCGCGCGCAGCGCCTTGCCGGCGATCGTGCGGCCGAAGTACACGTAGAGCGCGCCGATCAGCACCAGCGCGGTCACGACCACGAGGATGCTCTGCACCGACACCGTCATGCTGCCGACCGACAGCGACGCATCCGCGAAGCCGTTGGTGCGCGAGCCTTCCGCGCCGAACATCACGAGCCCGAGGCCGACCATCGCGAAATGGACGGCGACCGACACGATCAGCAACAGCAGCGTCGTGCCTTCGGCGATCGGCTGATAGACGAGCCGGTAGACGAACGGCCCCATCGGCACGACGATCGCGAGCGTCAACGCGATCTGCGCAAGCATCGGCAGCGGCTGCGCGGCAAAGCTGCGCGAGATCGCGAACACCGCGAGCGGCAGCAGCACGTAGCGGCTGCCGAGCGTCGCGAGCGTGCGGCCGAGCTGATGGCGGCGTTCGCGATGGCGGACCAGGCCGCCGACTTCCAGCAGGAAGCACGCGATGCCCATCACGAACAGCAGCCAGCAGGTGGCGGGAAATTTCTGCGCCTGCAACGCCGCAAGCGTGAGCGCACCGTAGGCGACGAACTCGCCCTGGGGAATGAAGATCACCCGCGTGACGGAAAACACCAGCACGAGCGCCAGCGACAGCAATGCATAAATGGCGCCGGTCGTGATGCCGTCTTGCGCGAGGATCGCCGCAATCGAGAGATCCATACGTGTCGTGTATCGAGAATGCTGCGGAGAAACGGCGACGGGAACGGCCCGCGCACGGACGGCAAGACCGGGGGTCAGGTGTCGCGCTGCGGGCTTCCCGGCATTCCATGCGGCGCGAGCACGGACCGCCGCGCCGCCGACGGCGCGCACGGCGCCGTTCGCGCCGCGCCCGCCGGTTTCACGTGATGCTTACTCGGCCTGCAGCTTCCACTTGCCGTCGACGATCTGCACCATCACGCGCGCCCGCGTGTCGAAGCCGTTGTGATCGGTCGCCGTCGTGTTGATCACACCGTGCGACACGGGCAGGTCCTTCACGCTCTCGAGCGACGCGCGCAGCGCCTCGCGGAACGCCTCGGTGCCCGGCTGGCCCTTCTTCAGCGCGTCGGGAATCGCACGCTGCAGCAGCAGGCCCGCATCCCATGCATGGCCGCCGAAGGTCGCCAGCGAACCCGCCCCGTACGCCTTTTCGTACGCGGCCTTGTAGCCGAGCGCCGGCTTCTTCACCGGATTCGAATCGGGCAGCTGGTCGGTCACGAGCACCGGGCCGGCCGGCAGGATCTCGCCTTCGCAATCCTTGCCGCACACGCGCAGGAAGTCGTTGTTCGCGACGCCGTGCGTCTGGTACACCTTGCCCTTGTAGCCGCGCTCCTTCAGCGTCTTGGCCGGCAGCGCGGCCGGCGTGCCCGAACCGGCGATCAGCACCGCGTCCGGATTCGAGCCCAACAGCTTCAGCACCTGCCCCATCACCGACGCGTCGGTGCGGTTGAAGCGCTCGTTCGACACGAGCTTCAGGCCGTTCTTCTCGGCCGCCGCGCTGAACGTCTTGTACCAGCTGTCGCCGTACGCATCGGCGAAACCGATGAAGCCGACCGTCTTCACGCCGTGCTTCGCCATGTAGCCGGCGATCGCGTCGGCCATCAGCTGGTCGTTCTGCGGCACCTTGAACATCCATGCGCGCTTCGCATCCATCGGCGAGATGATCTGCGCGCTCGCCGCGAGCGAGATCGTCGGCGTCTTGCCCTGCGACACCGGATCGAGCATCGCGAGCGAGTTCGGCGTGACGGACGAGCCGATGATCGCGTCGACGTGATCCTCGTCGATCAGCTTGCGCACGTTCTGCACCGCGCGGCTCGTGTCGGACGCATCGTCGAGCACGATGTACTGGACGCTCTTGCCCGCGATTTCCTTCGGCAGCAGCGCGATCGTGTTCTTTTCCGGAATCCCGAGCGAGGCGGCCGGCCCGGTGGCCGACAGCGTCACGCCGATCTTCACCTGCGCCGACGCCGTGGCCGCCGCACCCACGAGGCCCGCGGCCAGCAGAACCTCCATCCATCGATTCATCTTCATTTAGGTTGTCTCCAAACGCTGCTCGAAAAATCCGTGGGTCGCTCGGGCGGCTCCCGGTCCTCAAACAAGTTAATAAATTAACTATCTCGCCGTACCGCGTCTACGCTCGTTTTCCCGTGAAACGCCGGCGTCGCAATCGAACCCCGGCGATAGCGAGCACGCCCGCGCCGCGGCGCGTTCCGAAACGGTCGTTCGACCGCCACGATGCGCGGCAGCAATGTCGTCAGGATGAAGGGAACGGAGAAACGCAGCGTTGCGCGAGACGCGATCGATGCGAACGCAACGATCGCGGGAAGGTCGGCTGGCCGAGCCTGGTTCGGCTCCGCAAGTGTGCGGCACACGATCGGAAAACCGGCCGTTCATGCGAATCCGAACGACGCGTCGGATGCGAACGCAACGATCGGAGAAGCCACCGTGCCGGGCAATCGAGCCAGAACGCGCATACCGGCCGCAGGACGGCTCGTGAAAGCCGCAGCATACCGATGCACCCCCGCCCCCGAACGAGCGGCGCCAGCCGCCCCTCGCACCCCGATCCATCGTCCCACGCTTCTCATCCAACCGCACTCCCTCTTCTGCATTTTGCTTGTAGGAGAACTGCCGACTATTTTCCCGACCGCACGGTCGGCGAAAGCTGAGTGTAACGGACGCTTTTTGCGCACGCCAACCGGGTAAGCCCGGACGGCATGCACGCGGCTGCGCGCCAGCGGCGATCGACCGGCAGGATTGGACGAAAACGGGGGACGGGATGAAACGCGAGCGAGGCGAGGTGAGGCAGAACACGGGCGCGCGAAACGCGGCGCCACTCGCCTGCACCATTAATGGAAATTCGCGCACACAAATGAAAAAGCGCTGTTGGATTCCGTCCAACAGCGCTTTAGGGTCCGGGCACTTTGTGCCTCGATTGTCTCCTCGTTCTCCACCTGCAAATCCGTTTCGCGGTGCATCAGAACTGAAACGAAGATTAAAGGACCTTTCACCCTGCGACAACTTAGCATTTACCCCTATGGTGCATCGCCGCACGAAAATGGGGCGCCAGCCTTGCCGCGCGGCACCGTCCCGAGGCCGCCGCGACGCCCTTCCCGGCCGCGCCGGATGGTGCTTCGCATCAACGCGTCGCCACGCCCGGCGCGCTGCAATCAGGACGGCCTGAGCGTCTTGACCCGTGCGACCATCTCGCCGACGATCCCGCGCCGGAACGCAAGCACGCATGCGATGAAGATCAGCCCGGTGACGATCGTCGCCGATTCGCCGAGCGAGTGGAACCAGCCGATGCCCGTCACCGACGCGAGCCATTCGCCGATGTCGCCGAGCCGGTCCTCCAGCGCGACGATCAGCGCCGCGCCGAGCAACGGCCCGAACAGCGTGCCCATCCCGCCGACCAGCGTCATCAGCACGACGAGGCCCGACATCGTCCAGTACGCGTCGGACAGCGTCTCGAAGCCGAGCACCAGCACCTTCAGCGAACCGGCCAGCCCCGCGAGCCCGGCCGACAGGATGAACGCGAGCAGCTTGAAGCGGTCGGTGTCGTAGCCGAGCGAGATCGCGCGCGCCTCGTTTTCCTTGATCGCGACGAGCACCTGGCCGAACGGCGAGTGCACGATGCGCACGATGAACGCGCACGCCGCGACGATCACCGCGAGCACGACGTAGTAGAGCGCGACGTCGTTCGACAGGTCGACGAGCCCGAACAGATGCCCGCGCGGCACGCCCTGCAGGCCGTCCTCGCCGTGCGTGAACGGTGCCTGCAGGTAGATGAAATAGACCATCTGCGCAAACGCGAGCGTGATCATCGCGAAGTAGATGCCCTGCCGGCGGATCGCGAACAGGCCGACGACGAGCCCGAGCAGCGTCGCGGCGAAGGTGCCGACGAGCACGCCGAGCTCCGGCGTGAAGCCGAGCGTCTGGATCGTATAGCCGGTCGCGTAGCCGGCGGTCGCGAGGAACATCGCATGGCCGAACGACAGCAGCCCCGTATAGCCGATCAGCAGGTTGAACGCGGCCGCGAACAGCGCGAACGTGAGCACCTTCATCACGAACACCGGATACGCGCCGATGAAGGGTGCTGCGAGCAGTGCGGCGAGCAGCACGCCGTAGAGCACTTTTCTCTGCATCATTTTTCCTTGCCGAACAGGCCAGCCGGGCGGATCAGCAGCACGATCGCCATGATCACGAACACCACCGTGGCCGACGCTTCCGGATAGAACACGCGCGTGAAACCCTCGATCACGCCGAGCAGCAGCCCGGTGATGATCGAGCCGAGAATCGAGCCCATCCCGCCGATCACGACCACCGCGAACACGGTGATGATCATCGGCTGGCCCATCAGCGGCGACACCTGGATCACCGGCGCCGCGAGCACGCCCGCGAATGCCGCGAGCGCGACGCCGAAGCCGTAGGTGAGCGTGATCATCATCGGCACGTTCACGCCGAACGCCTCGACGAGCTTCGGGTTCTCGGTGCCCGCGCGCAGATAGGCGCCCAGGCGCGTCTTCTCGATCACGAACCAGGTCGCGAGACACACCGCGAGCGACGCGACGACCACCCACGCGCGGTAGTTCGGCAGGAACATGAAGCCGAGATTGGTCGCGCCGGACAGCTGCGACGGCACGTCGTACGGCTGGCCGGACGACCCGTAGATCGAGCGGAACACGCCTTCGACGACGAGCGTGAGGCCGAACGTGAGCAGCAGCCCGTACAGGTGATCGAGCTTGTACAGCCAGCGCAGCATCGAGCGCTCGACCAGGATCCCGAACGCGCCGACGATCAGCGGCGCGAGCGCAAGCATTGCCCAGTACGGCAACCCGAAATACGACAGCCCCATCCACGCGAGCATCGCGCCCAGCATGAACAGCGCGCCGTGCGCGAAGTTGATCACGTTGAGCAGCCCGAAGATCACCGCCAGCCCGAGGCTCAGGATCGCGTAGAACGAGCCGTTGACGAGCCCGAGCAGCAACTGGCTCAGCATCGCCGGCAACGGAATGCCAAAGATTTCCATCGACTTAGCCGTCCGAATGAGTTTCGTTGCGTGCGCAACCGTCATGCCGTCGCGCACGCGGGCGGTGCAGCGGCCACATCGCTGCGGCCGCTGCGGCCGCTGCGGCCGCGCTTACTTCCATGCCGCGCAGCGCGTCTCCTGCTTGGTCGTGAACGCCTGCTCGCCCGGAATCGTCGCGAGCACCTTGTAGTAGTCCCACGGCTCCTTCGATTCCGACGGCTTCTTCACTTCCATCAGGTACATGTCGTGAATCATGCTGCCGTCCTGGCGGATGTAGCCCTTCGCGTAGAAGTCGTTGATCTTCGCCTTCTTCAGCTCGGCCATCACCTTGTCGGAGTCGGTCGTGCCGGCCGCCTGGACTGCCTTCAGGTAGGTCGTCACCGACGAGTAGTCGGCCGCCTGCAGGCTCGACGGCATCTTCTTCATCTTGCCGAAGTAGCGCTGCGCCCACTGGCGCGCTGTCGCGTCGCGGTTCCAGTACCAACTGTCGGTCAGCACGAGGCCTTGCGTCGTCTCGAGGCCGAGGCTGTGCACGTCGTTGATGAACATCAGCAGCGCGGCGATCTTCATCGTCTTCGTGATGCCGAACTCCTTCGCGGCCTTGATCGAGTTGATCGTGTCGCCGCCCGCGTTCGCGAGGCCGAGGATCTGCGCCTTGGACGACTGCGCCTGCAGCAGGAACGACGAGAAGTCCGACGCCGACAGCGGGTGCCGCACCGTGCCGAGCACCTGGCCGCCGCTCGCCTTCACGACGTCCGACGTGTTCTTCTCGAGCGCCTTGCCGAATGCGTAGTCGGCGGTCAGGAAGAACCAGCTCTTGCCGCCCTGCTTCACCACCGCCGAGCCGGTGCCCTTCGCGAGCGCCATCGTGTCGTATGCGTAGTGGACCGTGTACGGCGTGCACTGCTCGTTGGTCAACGTGTCGGCGCCCGCGCCGATGTTGATGTAGACCTTCTTCTTCTCGGCCGCGACCTGGTTCATCGACAGCGCGGTCGCGGAGTTCGTGCCGCCGACCAGCAGGTCGAGCCCGCCGCGGTCCATCCATTCGCGCGCCTTCGACGCGGCGATGTCCGCCTTGTTCTGGTGATCGGCATAAACGACCTCGATCGGCTTGCCGAGCACCTTGCCGCCGAAGTCGGCGACCGCCATCCGGATCGCCTCGAGGCCGCCCTGCCCGTCGATGTCCGCGTACAGCCCCGACATGTCGGTGATGAAGCCGATCTTCACGCTATCCGCGGCGTGTGCGGCGCCGGCGGTGAACGCTGCGGTCGCGACCGCCAGACACGCGTGTGCGAGGGTCTTCATTTTCATTGACGTCTCCTGTTGTTCTGATGCGTTGTGGTTGTTCGTAGGCCGCCACGGCTAGCGGCAAGGGAAACGGGGCGGCGTCACACCCCGAGCAGGTCGTGAAGGATCGGCATCTTGCCTTCCAGTTCGGATGAGCGGAAATGCTCGACGATGCGGCCATGTTCCATCACGTAGAAGCGATCGGCGAGCGGCGCGGCGAAGCGGAAATTCTGTTCGACCATCACGACCGTGTAGCCGCGCGCCTTCAGCGCGATGATCATGCGCGCGAGCGCCTGCACGATCACCGGCGCGAGGCCTTCGGAAATTTCATCGAGCAGCAGCAGGTTCGCGCCGGTGCGCAGGATCCGCGCCACCGCGAGCATCTGCTGCTCGCCGCCGGACAGCCGCGTGCCCTGGCTCTGCCGGCGCGACGCGAGGTTCGGGAACATCGCGTAGATCTCGTCGAGCGACATCGCGTGCTCGCGCGGGCCGATCGGCGGCGGCAGCATCAGGTTCTCCTCGCACGACAGGCTCGAGAAGATTCCGCGCTCCTCCGGGCAATAGCCGACGCCGAAATGCGCGATGCGGTGCGTCGCGAGGCCGATCGTCTCGTTGCCCGAAACCTTGATCGAGCCGCTGCGGCGGCCGGTGAGGCCCATGATCGCGCGCAGCGTCGTGGTGCGGCCCGCGCCGTTGCGGCCGAGCAGCGTGACGACCTCGCCGCGATGAACGCTCAGGTCGACACCGTGCAATATGTGGGATTCCCCGTACCAGGCCTCGAGGCCCGTGATCTCCAGCGCGGGCGCGCCGCTCTCGACGCCGCTCAATTCGCGTTCCTCCCGTTCGCTGTGCTTCATGCGTGCGCCCCCGCGAGCGCCGCATCGGCGCTACCCATGTAGGCCTCGATCACCAGCGGATTCTTCGACACTTCCGCATACGAGCCCTCGGCCAGCACCTCGCCGCGTTGCAGGACGGTGATCGTGTCGGAGATGCCCGCGATCACGTTCATGTTGTGCTCGACCATCAGGATCGTGCGGCCGCTCGCCACCTTCTTGATCAGCGCGGTCACGCGATCGACGTCCTCGTGGCCCATCCCTTGCGTGGGCTCGTCGAGCAGCATCAGTTCGGGTTCCATCGCGAGCGTCGTCGCGATCTCGAGCGCGCGCTTGCGGCCGTATGCGAGTTCGACCGTCGGCACGTGCGCGAAATCGGTGAGGCCGACCTGCGTGAGGAGATCCATCGCCCGATCGTCGAGGCGCTGCAACGTGCGCTCGCTGCGCCAGAAATGGAACTCGGTGCCGAGCGCGCGCTGCAGGCCGAGGCGCACGTTCTGCAACGCGGTCAGGTGCGGGAATACCGCCGAGATCTGGAAGGAACGGATGATGCCGCGCCGCGCGACCTGCGCGGGCCGCTCGTCGGTGATGTCGATCCCGTTGAAGACGATCTGGCCGGCCGTCGGTGTCAGGAACTTGGTCAGCAGGTTGAAGCAGGTGGTCTTGCCCGCACCGTTCGGTCCGATCAACGCATGGATCGCACCGCGGCGCACACGCAGGTTGACACCGTTCACGGCGGTGAAGCCCCTGAATTCCTTCGTCAATCCGCGTGTTTCGAGAATCGTGTCGCCGAGAATCATGTTCCCTTCCGTACGAAGTCAGGCGAAGCACCGGGAAGATTCGCGCAAGCGGCCGCGAACAAGTCCGCGGATCTGCGGGCTGCCCCCGGGGCGCCGTATTACGCCTCGAGGGTGGTCTCCCGCGCCGACGCGTATGCACACTGCGCAACATTGTCGCGCCGTTGGTGCAGTGCAATCATCGGGATTTGCACTTATAGGGCTGGCTGCCATATCGGGCGCGGCTGAGCGCGAATTTTCGACGTCTTTTTTTGACACGTGCATCATCGACGGTCGCACGATCGCACGACGCGTGCCTGCGCGAACACGCGCACGTTACGCCGCGCGTCATGTCGTCGCGCGGCAAAAACGCTGCGGGCAATGCGCGGTTCGCGACGCAATCGCCGTTGTCGTCGCGCGGCAAAAACGCTGCGGGCAATGCGCGGTTCGCGACGCAATCGCCGTGCGTGTCGTCGATTCGTTGCGATCCGCACGCGTCGGCTTGTTTCGCATAGCGAACCAGCGGGCGCCCGGATGACGCCCCGCTGGCGTGCGCGTCAGCCTGGTGTCACGCAGCCGTCATCGCCGCGTCCGTTCCTGCGTGCGTCGCGTCGTGCGCCGCGCGTCGATCGGCTCGGATCATGTCGCTCGCGCGCTCGGCGATCATCAGCGTCGGCGAATTCGTGTTGCCCGACGTGATGAACGGCATCACCGATGCGTCGACGATCCGCAGCCCGGCGATGCCGCGCACGCGCAGCCTGCTGTCGACGACGGCACGCGCGTCGTCCGCGCGCCCCATCCGGCACGTACCGACCGGATGGAAGATCGTCGTGCCGACCGCGCCCGCCGCTTCGATCAGTTCGGCTTCGGTCCGGTATCGCGCGCCCGGCAGGATCTCCTCCGGGCGGTAACGTGCGAGCGCCGGCGCGGATGCGATCCGGCGCGTGAGTCGCAGCGCGTTCGCGGCGACCTGGCGATCGTGGCCGGTCGACAGATAGTTCGGTGCGATCGACGGCGCCACGCCGGCATCGGGGCTCGCGATATGCACGCTGCCGCGCGAACTCGGCCGCAGATGGCAGACGGACGCCGTAAAGGCGTTGAAGCTGTGCAGCGGCTCGCCGAAGCGCTCGAGCGACAGCGGCTGCACGTGATATTCGAGATCGGGGCGCGTGAGCGCGGGATCGTCGGGATCGGATTTTGCGAACGCGCCGAGCTGCGACGGCGCCATCGACATCGGCCCGCGCTGCAGCAGCGCGTATTCGGCGCCGATCATGAGCTTGCCCCACCAGTGCGCGGACAGCGTGTTCAACGTGCGCACGCCTTCGACGCGAAACGCCATCCGCAGCTGCAGGTGATCCTGCAGGTTCTCGCCGACGCCCGGCAGATCCTGCACGACGTCGATGCCGAGCGCCTGCAGCCGTGCGCCCGCACCGATGCCCGACAGTTCGAGCAGCTGCGGCGAATTCACCGCGCCGGCGGTCAGCAGCACTTCGGCGCGTGCGTGCGCGACGTAGTCGGTGCCGCCGCCGCGATACTCGACGCCGAACGCGCGCCGCCCGTCGAAGATCACGCGCTGCGCATGCGCGCCGGTGATCACGGTCAGGTTCGGGCGCGTCATCGCGGGCCGCAGGAACGCCTTCGACGTATTCCAGCGCACGCCGCGCTTCTGGTTCACCTCGAAATAGCCGACCCCGGTGTTGTCGCCGCGGTTGAAATCGTCGGTCGCCGGGATGCCCGTCTGCTGCGCGGCCTGCGCGAACGATTCGAGGATCTCCCAGCGCAGCCGCTGCTTCTCGACGCGCCAGTAGCCGCCCGCGCCGTGTGCGTCGCTCGCACCCGCGTGGTGGTCCTCGCTGCGCTTGAAGATCGGCAGCACGCTGTCCCACGACCAGCCCGCGTCGCCGGTTTCCTGTGCCCAGCTGTCGTAATCCTCGCGCTGGCCGCGCATGTAGATCATCCCGTTGATCGACGAGCAGCCGCCGAGCACGCGACCGCGCGGATACGACAGTGCGCGGCCGTTGAGCGCCGCCTCCGGCTGTGTCTTGTACAGCCAGTCCGTGCGTGGATTGCCGATGCAGTACAGATAGCCGACCGGGATGTGGATCCAGTGATAGTCGTCCTTGCCGCCCGCTTCGAGCAGCAGCACGCGGATCTCGGGATCCTCGGTCAGGCGGTTCGCGAGCACGCAGCCTGCGGTGCCCGCGCCGACGATCACGTAATCGAATTCGCCCTCGAGCGTGCGTTGAGTCGTCACGACGTGTCTCCTGTCGACCCGAGTTAGCGCTTCAGCGCTTACTCGGGTCCCATGGCGTGGCTGGATGGAGTTGGCGCTTCAGCGCTTACTCCATCCCCACGGCGGTCGACTCGAGTTAGCGCTTCAGCGCTTACTCGGGTCCCATGACGTGGCTGGATGGAGTTTGCACTTCAGCGCTTACTCGTGCCCCATGCAAAGCGCATTGTTGTGCCCCGCGCGGCGCAATCCCGCGCGTCGTTTTCAGCATAGTGCGTCGCAGGCGACGCGATCGATGAAGCGTACTCCGCCTGCCGTCCACCGATCCAATGAGTTATGCTGAACTGCGTTATAAGCTGCGCTCATATCACGACGATGGATCTCACCCTGCTCCGTGCGTTCGCGACGGTCGCCCGCGAAGGCAACCTGACGCGCGCCGCCGTGCAGTTGCACCTGACGCAGCCGGCCGTCAGCCTGCAGATCAAGCATCTGCAGGAAACGCTCGGCGTCACGCTGTTCACGCGCACGTCGCGCGGGCTCGCGCTCACACGCGACGGCCAGACGCTGCTGCCGCACGCGGAGCGCGCGCTGGCCGCAGCCGCCGACGTGCAGCGCGCCGCTGCCGCGCTGCGGCACGAGGTGCGCGGCCGATTGCGGATCGGCACGATCCTCGACCCCGGTTTCCTGCGGCTCGGCGGCTTCCTGCGCGCGCTGGTCGAAACCCATCCGCAGATAGAAACCGCGCTGCGGCACGGGATGTCCGGCTGGGTGCTCGAGCAGGTGCGCGCGCGGGCGCTCGACGTCGGCTACTACATCGGCCGGCCCGGCGAGGACGATCCGCGCGACGACACGCTGTTCCACACGGTCACGCTCACGCGTTTCCAGTACCGCGTGCTCGCGCCGGCCGGCTGGAAGGAGCGCGTACAGCGCGCGCACGACTGGCGAGCGCTCGCCGCGCTGCCGTGGATCTGGACGCCGCCGGCGTCCGCCCATCACCGGCTGCTGTCGCGGCTGTTCGCGGCGGCCGGCGCGCAGCCGGTGAAGGTCGCCGAGGTCGACCAGGAGCAGTCGATGCTCGATCTCGTGAAATCGGGGATCGGGTTGACGCTCGCGCGGGACTCGACCGCGCTGGCCGAAGCGCACGCGCACGCGCTGACGATCGTCGAACGCGTGACGGTGCCGACCGAGCTGACCTTCGTGGCGCTCGTCGAGCGGCGCGACGAACCGGCGATCGCGGCCGCGCTGCGGCTGATCGAGACGCAGTGGGCGATATGAGCGTGGCTGATGTCGGTGTGACGGGTCGTGCAGTGGACTTTTGCGCCTGACGCTTCCTGCTATTCCTGCTCCTCTGCGTCCCGGCGTCCCTGCATCCCTGCATCCCTGCATCCCTGCATCCCTGCATCCCTGCGTCTCCGGTGTCTCCGGTGTCTCCGGTGTCTCCGGCGTCTCCGGCATCTCCGGCATCTCCGGCATCTCCGGCATCTCCGGCGTCTCCGGCGTCTCCGGCGTTTCCGGCGTTTCCGGCGGATCTCGCGAATCGCAAATCGCCAGCGCGCCCGCGCATGACCGGCGAAATCACATACGAGCCCCAATCGCCCGCTCCGCGTCGCGTTGCCGCGCGCCAGTCGCTCGTCACGCCACCATCGCAGGCTTTTTGCTAGATTGTCCGTTCGCACACCGCGAGACCCCTGATTGAAGGAGACCCGCATGGCCCGCAACATCGAGATCAAAGCCCGCGCCCGCGAATTCGACCAGCTGCGCGAACGCGCAGCGACGCTCGCAACCGAAGCACCGCTCTTCTACCGCCAGCAGGATTTCTTCTACGACGTTCCGCGCGGCCGGCTGAAGCTGCGCCGCTTCGAAGACGGCACGCCGGCCGAACTGATCTTCTACCAGCGCGACGATCGCGACGGTCCGAAAGCGTCGTACTACACGCGCAGCCCGGTGACGAACCCGGACGCGATGCACTCGCTGCTTGCGACCGCGCTGACCACGCGCGGCATCGTGACGAAGGAACGGCACGTGTACCTCGTCGGCCGCACGCGGATCCACCTCGACCGCGTCGACGGCCTCGGCGACTTCATCGAACTGGAAGTGGTGCTTGGCCCCGACGACGACGAAGCCGGCGGCGAAGCCGAGGCGCATGACGTGTTCGCGAAGCTCGGCGTGGCGCACGAGGATCTCGTCGCAGTCGCATACGTCGACCTGCTGAACGCCGACGCGCAATCCGAAGCGGCCTGATCGAGCCCTATCCGCGGCGGCGCCTTGCGCCCCGCCGCCAGCCCTGCCGCCGCGTCACGCGGCACCGGGCGCCAGGTGCGCGAGCGGCAGCGCGCCGTTGCGTTTGAACGTCGTCAGCACGATGTTCGAGCGCACGCTGTCGACGCCCGGCACGCGCATCAGCTTCTTCATCACGAACTGCGACAGCGCGTTGAGATCCGGCGCGACGATCCGCAGCAGATAGTCGGCATCGCCGACCACCGCATGGCATTCCAGCACCTCGGGCAGCACGTCGATCTGCTGCTGGAACTGCTCGATGATCGAATCGCCGTGGTGCTTGAGCTTCAGGCTCGTGAACGCGGTGACGCCGAGCCCGAGCTTTTCGGGGCGCAACATCACGCGATAGCCTTCGATCACGCCGGCCGCCTCGAGCCGCTGCAGCCGCCGGCCGATCTGCGACGGCGACAGCGGCACCTCCTCGCCGAGCTGCTGGTGCGTCGCGCGACCGAAGCGCTGCAGCACGTCGAGAAGCGCGAGATCGAAGTGATCGAGTTCCAGCATGAGCATGCTCCGCATTGATTCCGGTTTTGATGCGCGATTATCGCATCATCAAGCGAATCAACGCCGTCTTTGCGCCCATTCCGCATGTCCACCGCTCTACACTTGCATGGTTCCCAATCACAGCGTGCAGAGCCTCACCATGTCCACCGTCGTCACCGCGAAACTGCAGGAGCAGTTCGATGCGGGCCTCGAAACCCGCGCCGATTTCACCATCGACCAGCCGCTCGAACGCTACGGCCAGGTCGACCACGCGGTGTGGCAGCAGCTCTATGCGCGCCAGTCGGCGCTGCTGCGCGGTCGCGCGTGCGACGCGTTCGTCGCCGGGCTCGGGAAGATCGACCTGCCGGCCGATCGCGTGCCGTCGTTCGCCGACGTGAACCGCCAGCTGAAGCCGGCCACCGGCTGGGAAATCGTCGCGGTGCCGGGCCTCGTGCCCGATCGCGTGTTCTTCGAGCACCTCGCGAACCGGCGGTTTCCGGTCACCTGGTGGATGCGCCGCCCGGACCAGCTCGACTACCTGCAGGAACCCGACTGCTTCCACGACCTGTTCGGCCACGTGCCGCTGCTGATCGAACCGGTGTTCGCCGACTACATGCAGGCCTACGGCCGCACCGCGCTCGCGGTCGCGGACGACGAAGCGGCGCTCGCGCGGCTGGCGCGCCTCTACTGGTATACGGTGGAATTCGGCCTGATCCGCGATCCGCACGGCACGAACGGGCTGTCGATCTACGGCGCCGGGATCGTGTCGAGCAAGGGCGAGAGCCTCTACAGTCTCGAAAGCGCGGCGCCGAACCGGCTCGGTTTCGACCTCGAGCGCGTGATGCGCACGCGGTACCGGATCGACACGTTCCAGAAGACCTACTTCGTGATCGACGATTTCGCGCAGCTGTTCGCGCTGGCCGACGTCGACGGCCGCGCGCTGGCCGACCGGCTGGCCGCGCTACCCGAATTCCCGGCCGGCGCGGTATGCGATGGCGATCTCGTGCTGCATCGCGGCACGGGCGAAGGCTGGCCGGACGACGCGGACGCGTAAGGCCGCGGGCCACGCCGGCGTGATTCGCGCGCCGGCGCTCGCCTTCCGATGCCCGCCTTCCGATGCCCGTCCCCGGATGCCCGTCGCCCAACTATGAAACAATGACCGGTACCGGCTTTGCCGCGTGGCCTTTGCCCGCGTGCGGGCGCCGTTACCGAACGAGGTGCAACATGATCCACAAGCTCACATCAGAAGAACGCAAGACCCGGCTCGAAGGCCTGCCGCACTGGACGGCCGTGCCGGGCCGCGACGCGATCCAGCGCAGCCTGCGCTTCGCCGATTTCAACGAGGCCTTCGGCTTCATGACGCGCGTCGCGATCAAGGCGCAGGAAATGAACCACCATCCGGAATGGTTCAACGTATACAACCGCGTCGACGTGACGCTGTCGACCCACGATGCGGACGGCCTGACCGAGCGCGACATCGCGCTCGCGACGTTCATCGACCAGGTGTGCGCACACACCCAACCGGCCGCCTGAGGTCGTCCTCTACCGCCGCGCGTCTTTCAACGCGCGGCGCGTCAACTTTTCATTTCGATGAACGTTTTCTAGGATGTACTCAGCGAAAGCCTTCAGCTTTCCAAGCCATCCTTAAGGCGCATGTAAGTCTCGTACGCTTTCCGCGCCCTGGGGTCCAAACCTTCCAGTTGCAGCGCGCTTGCGCGCTGTACAATCAGCAGCGCATACGGCTTGGAGAGCGCGCTGGCCTCTTCGCAGAGTTTGAGTTCGTCGCCGCTCGACGGCGAGCGGGCGCGCCAGAAATTGATCGCGGCTTCGAGGTCGTGGATCGAAATATCGGACATGATTGGATTTAATCGTTCGCTGGCCGCCATGCTTGATGTCAGGCGATGCGGCGCCCCTGTGGAAACGGCGTCGTGCTGTCCGCGTGCCTGAACCGCCAACCCATTGTACTTGAGCGAACTTCATGCGACTCCTTCTGATCGAAGACGACCGCCCCATCGCACGCGGTATCCAGAGCAGCCTCGAGCAGGCTGGCTTCACCGTCGACATGGTGCATGACGGCATCTTTGCCGAACAGGCGCTGGCACAGAACCGCCACGAACTCGTGATCCTCGACCTCGGCCTGCCGGGCATCGACGGGATGACGCTGCTCACGCGTTTCCGCCAGACCAACCGCCACACGCCGGTCATCGTGCTGACCGCGCGCGACGAACTGAACGACCGGATTCAGGGCCTGAACTCCGGCGCCGACGACTACATGCTCAAGCCGTTCGAGCCGGCCGAGCTCGAAGCGCGCATCCGCGCGGTGATGCGCCGCAGCGGCCCGCACAGCGACATGCCGCGTCCGGAAGTGTCGCTCGGCGGCGTCCGCCTGTCGGGCGTCGATCGCCGCATCTTCAACGACGACAAGCCGCTCGAACTGTCGCCGCGCGAATTCGCGGTGCTGGAAATGCTGCTGCTGCGTCACGGCCGCGTCGTCAGCAAGGCCCAGCTGCAGGATCACCTCACGCATTTCGGCGGCGATCTCGGCGACACCGCCATCGAAGTCTACGTGCACCGCGTGCGCAAGAAACTCGAGCAGTGCCGCGTCGAAATCGTCACGGTGCGCGGCTTCGGCTATCTGCTGCAGGAAATCCGCCAGACCGCGAGCGTCTGAGCGGCGCCGCACGCCGGCCGGCCGCGCGCCGCCGGCGAGCCGCCCTGCCCGCGTCGCCGTCCGGCGCGCGTCCGCGCCGCTCCCCGTGAGCGGCGCTTATCCATTTACCCGTCGAAATGTCTTCTGATCCGGCTGTCACCACCAGCCTGCGCCGCTCGCTGCTCCGGCGCCTCGCCGCGCCGCTGTCGATGCTCGCGCTGATGAGCGGCCTGATCGCCTACTGGCTCGCGTGGCAATACACGCAACACGTGATCGACCGCTCGCTCGCCGATCTCGCGACCGCCATCTCCAAACAGATCCAGATCGCCGGCCCCGACGCGCCGTTCACGGTGCCGCCGCTCGCGCAGGCGATGTTCTCCGATCCGGCCGAGGCGCTGATCTACCGGATCAGCGACGGCGAGCAGGAACTCGCCGGCGATCCGAAACTGCCGCTGCGGGGCATCAACGTGCGCCGCATGCATCACGCGTACGTGTTCGAGGCCGAGTACGACAACCGCGCGGTGCGGGTCGCGCAGGTGCGCGTCGAGGAAGTCGACGGCGGCCGGCCGATGGTGGTCGAAGTCGCGCAGCCGGTGCGGCACCGCTACCGGATCGCGGCCGAATTCCTCGTCGCGATCATGATGCCGCTGCTGCTGCTGCTGCTCGCGGGCTGGGGCATCGTGTGGCGCGTCGTGAACCAGCAGCTCGGCCCGCTCACGCATCTCGCCGATTCGCTGAACCGGCAGACCCACACGTCGCTGGAGCCGGTCGACGAAACCGACGTGCCGCTCGAAATCCGGCCGCTGACGAGCGCGATGAACGCGCTGCTCGGCCGCCTGAAGACCGCGCTCGACGCGCAGCGCAAGTTCATCGCCGATGCCGCGCACCAGCTGCGCACGCCGCTCACGGCCGTGAAGCTGCATGCCGAGCAGGCCGCCGTCGCGCGCGACCCGCAGCAGACCTATGCCGCGGTGCGCGAACTGCGCGCGGCCGCCGACCGCGCGGTGCGGCTGTCGAACCAGCTGCTGTCGCTCGCGCGCGCGGAGCCGGGCGAACAGGCCGCGCGTTTCGTCGACGTCGACCTGGCCGCGATGGCGTTCGAGACGGGTGCCGAATGGGTGCCGCGCGCGCTCGCGTCGCATGTCGACCTCGGCTTCCAGCGCAGCGACGATCCCGGCGAAGACGAAACGCTGAACGTGCGCGGCAACCCCGTGCTGCTGCGCGAGGTGATCGCGAACCTGCTCGACAATGCGTTGAAATACGTGCCGCTCGCCCGGCCGGACGGGGCGCGGATCACGGTGAACGTCGCGCGCGGCGCGCTCGAGACCGGCGAGCCGGCCGCCGAGATCGTCGTCGAGGACAACGGCCCGGGCGTGCCGGCCAATCAGCAGGCCGACCTGTTCAAGCGCTTCTTCCGTGGCGACGCGCAAAGCGGCAACGGCGTCGAGACGGGCGCCGGGCTCGGGCTCGCGATCGTGCACGACATCATCGCGATGCACGGCGGCACGGTGTCGTACGAGGATGCATCGGAAGGCGGTTCGCGCTTCGTGGTGCGGGTGCCGCTCGCCAAGCGCACCGGGAAGCCGGCGAGCGAGACGCCGGCCGCCGCGCCGACGCACTGAGTCGCGCGCGCTGGCACGTATGGGGCGGAACGGACGGCCGCGCGGCGGCCATCCGGCGGTGAAGCAGCCGCGCGCGATGCGCGGCCTCGCCGGTCACTTCTTCTTTTTCTTGTCCTTCGCGCCGGACTCGGACTTGCCGTCCTTCCTGTCCTTCTTCTTTTTCTTCTTGCCGGCGTCGTCCGGCGTGGCGAGCAGCGTGCCGCGGCATGCGATCGCGCCGCAATGGCACGCGTATTCCCGCTTGAGTTTCTTCGTCAGCTTCTCGTCGATCACGAGGCCGTAGTCGTAGAACAGCTCTTCTTCCGGCCCGATGTCGCGCAGTGCGTGGATGAACACGCGGCCCTTGTTCTCCTCGGCCTCGCAGTTCGGCGCGCACGAATGGTTGATCCAGCGCGCGCTGTTGCCGTCGATCTTGCCGTCGATCACCCCGCCCTCTTCCAGTGCGAAGTAGAACGTATGGTTCGGCTCGTTCGGGTCGTGCGGATGGCGGCGCAGCGCTTCCTTCCACGAAATTCGCTCGCCCTTGTATTCCACTACGCGTTCGCCGGCCTTGATCGGCTCCACCGCGAACACGCCCTTGCCGTGAACTCCCGAGCGGCGTACCGCGATCCTGCGTGAACTCATCGAACGAATCCTTTGAAGACGACTTGAATGGAAGACGGCCGCGCTTTCGTTTTGCACGGCCCTGCGTCGCGCAAAACGAAAACGCGGCACCGGTCGGTGCCGCGTCGGGACATGCGGCGAATCACCCGCATCCTACACGTTCAAGATTGCTTCGCTCAACATCGCGCGCAATATTGCGCGCATGACGCTCAGCGCTGGCCGAATGCGATGTCGCCGAACAACGCCTTGTGCTCGCGCGGCTGCGAACGCCAGTACTGCGGCGGCGCCGACACCTGCGCGCCGAGCTCGGCAGCCGCATGCCACGGCCAGCGCGGGTCGTACAGCATCGCGCGTGCCATCGCGACGAAATCGGCGTCGCCCGACTCGATCAGCCGGTTCGCATGCGCGGGATCGTTGATCAGGCCGACCGCGATCGTCGGCATCCCGACCGCGCGCTTCACCGCCTGCGCGAACGGCACCTGGTAACCGGGCGACAGCGGTATCTTCTGCAGCGGCGACACGCCGCCGGACGACACGTCGATCCAGTCGCAGCCGCGCTGCTTCAGCTCATGCGCAAACGCGATCGTGTCCTCGAGTTCCCAGCCACCCTCGACCCAGTCGGTCGCCGACACGCGCACGCCGACCGGCCGGTCCGCCGGAAACGCCGCGCGCACGATCTCGAAGATCTCGAGCGGAAAGCGCATCCGGTTTTCGCGCGAGCCGCCGTATTCGTCGGTACGCTGGTTCGAAAGCGGCGACAGGAACTGATGCAGCAGGTAGCCGTGCGCCGCATGCACCTCGATCGCATCGATGCCGAGGCGCGCGGCACGCTTCGCGCTGGCCGCGAACGCGTCGCGGATCCGGTTCAGGCCGGCCGCGTCGAGCGCGAGCGGCGGCGTCTCGCCGTCCTTGTGCGGCAGGGCCGACGGCGCATGCGGCAGCCAGCCGCCATCGGCGACGGACACGAGCTGGCCGCCCTTCCACGGCACCTCGCTCGACGCCTTGCGCCCCGCGTGCGACAGCTGCATCGCGATGCGGACCGGCGAATGCTTGCGGATCGCCGCCAGCACGGGCTTGAGCGCTGCTTCGGTCGCGTCGTCCCACAAACCGAGGTCGCCAGCCGTGATGCGCCCTTCCGGTTCGACCGCGGTCGCTTCGATGCAGAGCAGGCCCGCGCCCGATAGCGCGAGATGGCCGAGGTGAATCATGTGCCAGTCGGTCGCCTCGCCGCGCTCGGCCGAGTACTGGCACATCGGGGAGATCACGATCCGGTTCGGAAGGGTCACGCCGCGCAGCGTGAACGGAGAAAACAGCGCAGTCATGGATGCCGCTCGCCAGGAAAGGGAAACAGCGGACGAGCGTAGCATGCGGGCTCGAAGCCTGCTGGCGGCCGGTTCGGCAGTAAGCGGATGGTCAGGTGGCGCCGGCGTGCCGCCGGCAGCGATGCCGCGCGCACGCGGCATGCAGCGGCGCGCCGGCCGGCAAGGCCTGCGGGCCGGTCACGCGCGGTGCCGCTCGCTCGGGATCAAAGCCCGACGCTGTCGAGCCACTCCGCGAACATGCGTCGCGCGGCCGTCTCCAGCGCGGGACCGTGCTGCACGGTGTCGGCGCGCAGCTGGCGTGCGTCGATGCCGGGCGTCGACGCGATTTCGCCGGCGTTGCCGATCAGCCAGGGTTCGAAGCGGTCGGCACGGATTTCGGGATGGCATTGCAGCGCCAGCACGTGCTGCCCCCACGCGAACGCCTGGTGGCGGCAGGCCGGTGTCGAAGCGAGATGGATCGCGCCGCCCGGCAGGTCGAACGTATCGCCGTGCCAGTGCAGCATCGAGGTCGCCGCGCCGTCGAGATGGCGCAGCGGCGACGCGCGGCCTGCGTCGGTGAGCGTCAGCGGCGCCCAGCCGAGTTCCTTCTGCGCAGCCGGATAGACGCGCGCACCGAGCGCGCGGGCGATGAACTGCGCCCCCAGGCAGATGCCGAGGATCGGCAGCCCGGCGTCGATACGCTGGCGCACGAGCGCCGCGAGCGGCGCGATCGACGGATACTGCGCGTCCTCGTACACGCTGAGCGGCCCGCCGAGCATCACGAGCAGCGACGGCTTGAGCGCGTCGAGCACCTCGACGCGCGACGCGCCGACGTCGACGTAGCGCACCCGCCGCCCGCGCTCCCCGAGCACCTGCTCGAAGCTGCCGAGGTCCTCGAAATGCACGTGGCGGATCGCCACCACTTCAGCGTTCATCATCGGCCTCCCGGTCGATCGACGGACGTCAGCCGGCGAATACCTTCCAGGTCTTCTTTTGCGTTGCCGCGTCGGCTTCTTCCTGCACCGAACAGTCGAGACGCAGATCGCTGTCGGCCATCGACAGGTCGAGCGCCGCGCAGTAATGCACGGTCTTCTTCGACTGCTTGCCCGGCTGGAAATGCGCGCACGTCAGGCACATGCGCTGCGGCGGCGTCGCACCGGCCACCTGCAGTTCGCGCAGCGTCTTCAGCAGCGCGCGGTACAGCGCGCCCTGCTCGTCCGCGCCGAGCTTGCCGACCGCCTTCGTCAGGAATTCCGGCCATTGCAGCGCCTTCTTCGCCGCGGTACGGCCGCGGGCCGACAGGCGCACGGCAAGCGCTCGGCCGTCGTCCAGTGCGCGGCGCTTCTCGACGAGCCCCTTCGTCTCGAGCGTGCTGACCGCATCGCTGGTGGTCGCAGCCGTGAGCTGCGTCTCGCGCGCGATCTCGCCGAGCCGCATCGGGCCCTTGCGTTGCAGCAGCAGCACGAGGATCTCGCCCTGCGTCGGCGTGAGGCCCGCGCCTTCCGCCCAATCCCATGCCTGGCTTCGCATGGCCGTACTCAACCGCAGCAAGCTGTGGGTCACACGTCCCGAAGCCTGATTCCCGTAAACGCCTTCGCTCATAGTCTTTTCGCTTTGCCGCCGCCCGGATTGCCGAGCAGCCGTAGTGTGGAGATCGAATGTCTATCTCAAAACAGACGCTCGCTGAGGAGCGTCGACACGGCCGTCGCGAGGCACACGCGGCGGTCGCGTTCGCGGCGACCGGTGAGACACAGGTCGTTCCGGTGTCCGCAAAGCCGACATTCTAAGCGAGAGCGGAAAATCGCACAGCTAAGTTATCCCCTTCATTCTGTGGAAAATCGCTGGATAACCAGATTTTTTCGTTGTGCCGGCAATCTCTGCCGGCTCCACGGCGCAACGCGCAAACATTTTCCTGTTCGAATCGGCCATCGTGCGGCTGGTGCCGATCCACCGGGTTATCCATACCGCAGTGCGTTGACTTTGCAGCAGAATATCCAGTTATCCACAGATTTTCAGGAGGACTGGCGACGCGGAACGCCCGAATCGGCGTCGACCAGCATTCAGCGAATCGCCGCGCGGTCGAGCCTGTAATCTGCAAAACATTTTTTCATTCACGCCAGCGCAGGCACTGCTGGCGGACCGTCTCGTTCAGCGATTTTTCCTGTTTGAAAACGGTTCTCAACCACGATGCGTCATTCACGCGCGCCTTCGCGAGCGCACCGATCTCGTCGAGTGCCGCGCGCGAGCCGAGCGCGGCCGCATGCGGCGCGATCCGGTCGAGCGTGTCGAGGATGTCTTCCGCGATCGTGCGGCGCTCACCGGTCTGAGGATTGACGCAGGTGCCCTCGAGCCCGAAGCGGCAGGCTTCGAAACGGTTGAATGTGTAGACGAGATAGTCGTCCTCCGACAGCTTCAGCGGCCGGTCGGTCAGCAGGTAGCGCGCGAGCGTCTGGATGTAGCACGCGATCGCGGCCGCGCGGTCGACCGATAGCGGCGTGTCCATCACGCGCACCTCGATCGTCCCGTAGCCGGGCTTCGGCCGGATGTCCCAGTAAAAGTCCTTCATCGAGTTGACGACGCCCGTGTTGACCATCTTCGTGAAGTACTCCTCGAAGCTGTCCCAGGTCAGCACGAACGGCGCGCGGCCCGACAGCGGGAACGCGAACACCGAATTCAGGCGCGCCGAATGGAAACCGGTGTCGACGTTCTGCACGAACGGCGACGACGCGGACAGCGCGATGAAGTGCGGAATGAAGCGCGACATCGAGTGCAGCAGGAACAGCGCGCTGTCCGGATCGGGACAGCCGATGTGCACGTGCTGGCCGAACACGGTGAACTGCTTCGCGAGATAGCCGTACAGCTCGGAGATGTACTGGAAGCGCGGCGCGTCGTAGATCTGCCGGTCGCTCCACTGCTGGAACGCGTGCGTGCCGCCGCCGGCGAGCCCGACGTTGAGCTGGTCGGCCGCCTTCACGAGCACGTCGCGGATCGCGTGCAGCTCGGAGACCGCCTGCTCGTGCGAATGGCAGATGCCGGTCGACAGCTCGATCATGCTCTCGGTGATTTCCGGCGTGATGTTGCCGGGGAAGGTCTCGCCCTGGATCAGGCGCATCAGGTCCGATGCAGCCTTGGTCAGGTCGTAGTTGTGCGTGTTGACGACCTGGATCTCCAGTTCGACGCCGAACGTGAACGGTTCGGAATTGACGAAGGTTTCGAGTGCCATGGCAGGTTCCGGAATCAGTTTCTGTCGCTGCGTTCGCTGACCGCCGACAGGCAGCGGTAGACGACGAACGGGCTGACGAGCTGCAGGATCACGATCGTGCACATCACGATCGCGCGCAGGTGCGGGTCGAAATTCGGATAGAGCTGGTAGGTGTCGTCGACGAGCAGGTACGACAGCGCGGACATCGGTGTCAGCGCGATGCCGAGCGCGACGCCCTGCTTCATCCCGAGCCCGCTCGGCTTCGCGAACGCGACGACGCCGGCGAGCTTGGCGGCGAGCCGCGTGACGATCAGCGCGATCGCGAGCAGGCCGCCGAGCGCGATGTCGCCCCACGTGAACGACGTGAGCGTCAGCACGAACAGGATCACCGTCAGCAGCCAGCCGGCCGTGCCGAAATGTTCGGGCCACAGCTGCGGCCGCGCTTCGAGGTTCTTCACTATGATGCCGGCGAGCAGCAGCGTGAGCAGCGTCGACAGCTTCAGCGCCTGCGCGACCGCGATCGCGAGCATCACGAGCCCGAACAGCGCGACGAACGAATGCTCGTCGCGCATCGTCGCGGTCATGTGGCGGAACAGGTAATTGCACGCCCGCGCGACCAGGTACGCGACGATGAACGAACCGGCGATCAGGTAGGCGGGTTGCAGGATCGTCGCGAAAACGTTCCCGTACGCTTCCTGGTGGAGCCAGCTCGTGACGAGCTTGGTCAGCACGATCGCGTACACGCTGTTCAGCGCGGTCAGCGTGATGAGGCGCTGCGACACCTGCCCTTCCGCGCGCAGCTCGGTCTTGAGCTGGATCACCATCGACGGCGACGTTGCGATCGCGATTGCCGACAACACGAGCGCGACCATGCCCGACACGCCGAGCGCGAGCATCACGAACAGCACGAGCACGAACGTCAGCGTCGCCTCGGCCAGGCTCGACGCAATGAGCCACGGATTGCGGCGGATCCATTTCAGGTCGAGACGGCTGCCGAGCTCGAACAGCAGCAGGCCGAGCGCGACGTCGATCAGCAGCCGCGAGGTTTCGTCGGTGCTCGCGTCGATCACGCCGAATCCGAACGAACCGGCGATGAGACCGATCACCGCATACCCGGTGATGCGCGGCAGCCGCCATGCGCGATAGCACAGCTCGCCACACAGACCGGCCGCGAACAACGCGAGCCCGGCCCAGAACACGGCATCCGGCGCGAGCGGCCAATTGGGCAGGAATGAGAACGCCGACTTCATCGTGGTGACTTCTCCTTTGGAAGCAATCGCCAGCGGCGCGGGTCAAGCGTCAGAAATGAGATGCGCGCCGGCTGGGTATCGCCCCGAGTGTGAATGTTGTGGTCGACGACGGCGGGACATGGGATCCGCCTCTTTCCGCCGTCCGGCGGAACTGTCGTTCAGGCTGCCGATCTGGATTGTCGGCCTGGTGTGTGAACGGACTGCGCAGTCTCGATGATTCAGATTCGAAATCGAGCCGACCGTTCCATTGAAGCATGTCCGGCGCTTGGCCGAACGAACGCGAAGGAAACCGATTGTGCCACAGCTTTTTAGCTCCGGAACCGATTGAATCGACTCGCGGCGCTGTGAGGCGCCACAGGTCTTTGGTTTCAATGGTTTACTTGTATATATACGTAGTAGAAGTTAACAAGGCGCTCACAGTTCTGTGGATAACTTCAGTTTACGCAACAAGATCAAGGTGTTGGCGCGGCCATAACCCGTTGCACAGGCTGTTTGCTCACAGGGGTTTGAGTTGGGCAACTTTCGACCGTTTCACAGCTGTGCCGAGTTGCCCAGTTTACGTCCACTGTGATTGCACACGAAGTGCGTGCGGATTCCGCGCGGTTATCCACAGTGTCGCGTGGATAACCTTGCGCGGAAAAATCGAAGGTCTGTGAGGATTCGGCTGACGAGATCAGCCGATCTGGCGGCCGCGCAGCGCGCGGATCAGGAACCGGGCCGGGTCGACGGCATCGGCGAGTTCGCGCTCGAGCGGCAGCGGCTCGCCTTCGAGTTGCGACGCGATCAGTTCGGCGCCGAGCGCGGCCCACACGAGGCCGCGGGAACCGTAGCCGAATGCGCCGTAGAGGCCCGCGGTGCGCGGCAGGTCGCGCGCCTTCGCACCGCTCAGCGCGCGTGCGTTCGCGACGGCCTGCGCTTCGTCGGCAAGCGGGCCGATCACCGGCACGCGGTCGGCGACGACCCAGCGAAACGCGACGCGCCCGCGCAGCGTATCGACGTCCGGTAGCTCGCCGATCAGGCCGGGCAGCAGATGCCGGACGCGCTCGATATTTTCGACATGTCCGGCGGTGCGCATCGCCGGATCGAGGTCGTCGGGTTCGAACGTCGCGCCGATCAGCAGCGTGCCGTCGTCGAGCGGTACCGCATAGCCGTCGCCGATCGCGGGGCACGGCAGCGGTGCCGTGCTGCCGGGCGGCAGCAGCGTGAGCTGGCCGCGCACCGGCTGCAGCGCGACGTGCCGCAGGCCCGCGAGACGCACGGCGTCGCCCGCGTTCGCGAGCACGACGACCGGCGCCTCGGCGAGCGTCGCGCCTGCCGCATCGACGGCGCGCCACGTGTCGCCATCGCGCTCGAGTCGCGCGACTTCGGTGCCGGCGAGCAGTGTCACGCGTTCAGCGGCCGCCGCGACTTGTGCGGCGCAGAGCCCGGCCGGCCAGACGGCGCCGCCGTGCGGAAACAGCAGGCCGCCATGTGCGACCGGCAGGTTCAGATGCGCGCGCGCGGCGCCGGTGTCGAGCAGCGACACGTAGTCGGACGGTGCGCCGAGCGCGTCGAACGCATCGCGCATCCGCACGAAATCGTCGGCCGATTCCGCGAGATGGATCATCCCGCGCGTGCTGCGCGCAAACCCATGGCCCGCATGCTCGAGCGCGCGCCAGCGTGCGAGCGCATGCAGGAAACCGCTGCGCGTGAGGCGGCTCGCGACGTTGTCGTCGCGCGTCATCAGTGGATGGAATACGCCGGCCGGATTGCCCGATGCGTCGCTCGCGATCCGCGCGTGCCGCTCGATCAGCGTGACGTTCCAGCCACGCGCGGCGAGCCGTTCGACGACCGCGCAGCCGGCCAGGCCCGCGCCGATCACGATCGCGTCGCGCGCGGCAACCGGCAATGCGCGCGGCGGTTCGTGCCGGCGCATCCGCCAGCGCGGTGCGTATTCGCCGACGCGCAGTGCGGGTTCGCCGGCGCAATCGTCGACGTCGCGACTCGTGAAACCCGTTTCCTCGAGCGCTTGTTTCACGGCATCGTCGCGCGAATGCGTTGCATAGGTCGCGCCTTCGCCGGCGAGGCGCGCGAGTGTGCGCGCCACGTCGGCCGACAGCAGATCGCCGTACCCGGCGGACACGACGTTGCCGAGATAGAACGCATCGGCGCGCGCGACGAGCCGTTGCAGCAGGTCGCGCGCATCGCCGAATGCAAGCGTGAGCACCACGCGCCCTTCGTCGAATTCGAGCCGATGCAGGCCGGGCACTTGCATCGGCCACGCGTCGACCAGCGCGTCTGCATTTTCCGATATGGTTGCGTCCGCAACGATATGCGAAACGGCGCGGCGCAGGTCCTCGCGCGAGAACGGATGCGGTTCGACCGCGACGACATGCAGCCGCTCGCAGCGCGCGGGATCGTCGCGCCACGCGGCCCACGTCGCGAGAAAATGGCCGCCCGCGCCGAATCCCGTCTCGACGATCGTGAACGTGCGGCGGCCCTGCCAGCGGGCCGGCAGCCGGTTGCCGGCCAGCATCCGGTTCGCGTGCGCGCGTGCGCGCGACGCGTCGCGAGGGAGCTCGCCGTACTCGGGCGAGACGAGAATGCCGTCGTCGCGGCGGGCGAGCGTGGCGGGAACGAGTCGGTCTGGCATGCGAAACAAAAAACGTGGTAGCCAAGCCTGGCAAGGGATTGCGCGGAGGTGTCCGACGGGCCGTTGGCAAAAACCAACGGCGTTGCGCGGCGGCGGACCCGGCTGCGTATCCCGTCAGGTTGGCGCAGGTCAAAAAACGGGCAATCGACGATTCATTCGGCGAAATACCGATGAAAATCTTTGAAACCCTTGTCGTTATTGGGTTTGCGCTGCGCTATCATAGCAACGCCGTACCGCGGGGTGGCCTTCCGGCAAACCGGACGGCACGTCGCGCGGGCCAGGATTCGGCGCTGTGCCGTCGAAGTCTGACTCTCGACGGCACGGTTCGCGCACGTATAATCGGCGCGTTCGCGCTGTTCGTGTCAAACCTAACCTGAAAAAGGAACCTTAATGAACAAACAGGAACTGATCGACGCCGTCGCCGCCCAAACGGGCGCCAGCAAGGCTCAAACCGGCGAAACGCTGGACACGCTGCTCGAAGTCATCAAGAAGGCCGTGTCGAAGGGTGATGCGGTTCAGCTGATCGGCTTCGGCAGCTTCGGTTCGGGCAAGCGCGCAGCACGTACGGGCCGCAACCCGAAGACCGGCGAAACCATCAAGATCCCGGCAGCCAAGACGGTCAAGTTCACGGCTGGCAAGGCGTTCAAGGACGCCGTCAACAAGCGTTAATCCAGCGCCTGTTCCAGGAAAAAAACCCGCCGTTCGGCGGGTTTTTTGTTGGGCGCGCGCGGCATTTTCGCCACAGTTCGCGCCACTCTTGCAAGATTTAACGGTTGCCTTTCGCAGGCCGTTTTTACCGCGTATTACGCGTGCACGATCTGCGTGTCGCCGGGATCGTCGTCGTCGTGCGCATCGACATCCCACACCGGGAACGGATCGTCGAACGCGCTCCATTGCGCCGCGCCGAGCGCGAATTCCGCATCGGTGAGCAGGCTTGCGTCGAGTTTCGCGCGCCATGCGTCGGCATCGAGCCCGATGCCGATCAGCACCAGTTCCTGACGACGATCGCCGACCGAGCGGTCGTCGAGGTCGCCCTGCCACTCCGTGCGAATTTCGGCGAGCAACTCGTCGTCGTCCGGCCATTCCGCGCGATCCTGCGCGGCCCACCAGAGGCCTGCCGGGCCATGCCGGCATACGCCGCCCGCCTGCGACAGCGAGCCCGCGATGTCGTTGCGCGTCGCGAGCCAGAAGAAGCCCTTGCTGCGCAGCACGCCCGGCCACTCCTGATGCAGCAGCGCCCAGAGCCGTGCCGGATGAAACGGCCGGCGCGCGCGGTAAACAAAATTGCCGATGCCGAATTCGTCGGCTTCGCCATGCACGTGCGCATGATGCGGATCGTGACACTCGGGATCGTCGCAATGCGTGTGATCGTGATCGAGCGACGCGAGCCAGCCCGGCGCATTCGCGGCCTCGTCGAAATCGAAGCGGCCGGTGTTCAGCACTTCCTCGAGCGGCACGTTGCCGAACGTCGACACGACCTGATGCGCGCGCGGGTTGAGCCGCGCGAGGATGTGCTGCAGGCGCGCGAGTTCTTCCGCGCCGACGAGGTCGGTCTTGTTGATCACGAGCACGTCGCAGAACTCGATCTGCTCGATCAGCAGCTCGACGAGCGTGCGATCGTCTTCGTCCGATGCGGCGATGCCGCGTGTCGCGAGCGCGTCGTCGGAACCGTAGTCGCGCAGGAAATTGTAGGCGTCGACCACGGTGACGAGCGTGTCGAGCCGCGCGACGTTCGACAGCGATGCGCCGTCGTCGTCGACGAACGTGAAGGTTTCGGCGATCGGCATCGGCTCCGCGATGCCGGTCGATTCGATCACGATCGCGTCGAAGCGGCCATCCGCCGCGAGATTGCGGATCTCGACGAGCAGGTCGTCGCGCAGCGTGCAGCAGATGCAGCCGTTCGACATCTCGACGAGGCGTTCCTCGACATGCGACAGCGCCTGCGCATCGCGTACGAGCGACGCGTCGATGTTGACCGCCGCGAGATCGTTGACGATCACGGCGACTTTCAGGCCTGCGCGGTTCGCGAGGATGTGATTGAGCAGCGTGGTCTTGCCGGCGCCGAGGAAACCGGACAGCACGGTGACGGGCAACGGCTGGTTCATTGCCGGATTCATAACGATTTGCACCAACGGAAAAGAGGGAAAAGCGGCCGCGGCGTCCTGACGGGGCGCGATCGGCCCGGAGCCGGTCGAAACCGCGGCGTGAGATCCGCATTGTGCATCAAACGCGCGCCGGCCGAGCGGCACGGCGTCGGCCCGCGCTGCGGCGCGGCGTCACTGCTCGGGCGGCATCAGCTTCCACTGCGTCAGGATCCCGGCGATCTGCCGCGCATACTTGTCGCGCAGCGACGGCGTTTCCGAATGATAGGCACCGACGGCCTGCCATGTGTTGCCGTAGCGATTCATCTTCTGGCGCAGGTGCCACGCGGCGATGTAGACGTTCTTGCACGGCTGCATCAGCGTGTCGCGGCCGATGCCGTAGCGCGACAGCGTCGGCAGGTGGATCGAATTGATCTGCATCAGGCCGTAGTCGACCGAGCCGTTCGTATTCTTGTTCAGCGCGTCGGGCCGGTTGCGCGACTCCTGCCACGCGATCGCGCGCAGGATCAGCGGATTGACCTTCTGGTAGCGGGCGGCCTCGTCGAAACAATCCGCGCGTGCGCTTCCGCAGGCGAACCACACGCCGGCGGCGATCAACGCGATCGAAGCGAACCGTCTGTTCATGGTGCGGAAAACGAAAGGAATGGGCGCAAGGACCGGGAAAACCCGTGTCCGTTATTCGTGCGACTGGAAACGTGCCGCCCGTATCATACCGAGAGTCCGTCACGTGGCGAGATGCGAACCACGGCTGCCCGTTTATACCGCATTTTCGTGTCGATTCATCGCATAAACGACGGCGATGGACGGCATGCCGAGGCGGCGCCTAAATCTTACATATTGCATACGGTGCGCCGGATACATGTCGTTTGTGAGACAGTCCTCGGCTCAATGTGATATTTCGGACATGAAAAGCTGCTAATGTCGCCTCTTTAGGACCTGGATCCCAGCACTACCGCCGGAAGTGGCCTGAGCCGGCATCGACCCAATCATCCATGACAAGAAATCGCTTCGTTATGCGGCGCATCGCGACGACCCTGATCGTCGCCGGCATCATCGTCTCGCAGGCCGCCTACGCTCAGGTCACGCTCAATTTCGTGAATGCGGACATCGACCAGGTCGCCAAGGCGATCGGTGCCGCAACCGGCAAGACCATCATCGTCGACCCCCGCGTGAAGGGGCAGCTCAATCTCGTGGCCGAACGTCCGGTGCCGGAAGACCAGGCGCTGAAGACGCTGCAGTCGGCGCTGCGCATGCAGGGTTTCGCGCTCGTGCAGGATCACGGGGTGCTGAAGGTCGTGCCGGAAGCCGACGCGAAGCTGCAGGGCGTGCCGACCTATGTCGGCAATGCGCCGCAGGCGCGCGGCGACCAGGTCATCACGCAGGTGTTCGAGCTGCGCAACGAATCGGCGAACAACCTGCTGCCGGTGCTGCGGCCGCTGATCTCGCCGAACAACACGGTCACCGCCTACCCGGCGAACAACACGATCGTCGTCACCGACTACGCGGACAACGTGCGCCGCATTGCGCAGATCATCTCGGGCGTCGACAGCGCCGCGGGCGCGCAGGTCCAGGTCGTGCCGCTGCGCAACGCGAACGCGATCGACCTCGCCGCGCAGCTGCAGAAGATGCTCGACCCGGGCGCGATCGGCAACAGCGACGCGACGCTGAAGGTGTCGGTCACGGCCGACCCGCGCACCAACTCGCTGATGCTGCGCGCGTCGAGCGCGTCGCGCCTCGCGGCCGCGAAGCGCCTCGTGCAGCAGCTCGACGCGCCGAGCGCGGTGCCCGGCAACATGCACGTCGTGCCGCTGCGCAACGCCGACGCGGTGAAGCTCGCGAAGACGCTGCGCGGGATGCTCGGCAAGAGCAGCGGCGACAGCGGTTCGTCGGCGTCGTCCAACGACGCGAACAGCTTCAACCAGGGCGGCGGCTCGTCGCAGAGCGGCAACTTCTCGACCGGCACGTCGGGCACCCCGCCGCTGCCGTCGGGCGGCCTCGGCGGTTCGTCTTCGTCGGCCTACGGCGGCAGCGGCTCGTCCAGCGGCGGCCTCGGCACGGGCGGCCTGCTCGGCGGCGACAAGGAAAAGAGCGACGACAACCAGCCGGGCGGGATGATCCAGGCCGACTCGGCGACCAACTCGCTGATCATCACCGCGTCCGACCCGGTCTACCGCAACCTGCGCTCGGTGATCGACCAGCTCGACGCACGGCGTGCGCAGGTCTATATCGAAGCGCTGATCGTCGAGCTGAACTCGACGACGCAGGGCAACCTCGGCATCCAGTGGCAGGTGGCGAGCGGCCAGTTTCTCGGCGGCACGAACCTGAACCCCGGGCTGGGCCTGGGCAACAGCATCATCAACCTGACGGCCGGCGGTGTAGCCAACGCGGCCGGCGGGATCACCGGAGGCGGGCTGGCCTCCAACCTCGGGCAGTTGTCCCAGGGGCTCAACATCGGCTGGCTGCACAACATGTTCGGCGTGCAGGGGCTCGGCGCGCTGCTGCAATACTTTGCGGGGGTGAGCGATGCGAACGTGCTGTCGACGCCGAACCTGATCACGCTCGACAACGAGGAAGCGAAGATCGTGGTCGGCCAGAACGTGCCGATCGCAACCGGCTCGTATTCGAACCTGACGAGCGGCACGACGAGCAACGCATTCAATACCTACGACCGTCGCGACGTCGGCCTGACGCTGCACGTGAAGCCGCAGATCACCGACGGCGGGATTCTGAAGCTGCAACTCTATACGGAGGATTCGGCGGTCGTCAGCGGGACCACCAGCGCGCAGACCGGCCCGACCTTCACGAAGCGCTCGATCCAGTCGACGATCCTGGCCGACAACGGCGAGATCATCGTGCTCGGCGGCTTGATGCAGGACAACTATCAGGTATCGAACAGCAAGGTCCCGCTGCTCGGCGACATTCCATGGATCGGCCAGCTGTTCCGTTCGGAATCGAAGGTGCGCGCGAAAACCAACCTGATGGTGTTCCTGCGCCCCGTGATCATCTCCGATCGCGGCACCGCGCAGGAAGTCACGGCCAACCGCTATGACTACATCCAGGGCGTGACGGGCGCGTACAAGTCAGACAACAATGTGATCCGCGACAAGGACGATCCGGTCGTCCCGCCGATGCCGCTCGGCCCGAGCCAGGGCGGCACGCCGGCCGGGAACCTGTTCGATCTCGACAAGATGCGCCGTCAGCAGCTGCAACGCCAGGTGGCGCCGGTGCCGGCCCAGCCGCTGCCGGAGGCAACGCCCGCGCAGCCGCGGAGCGTGCCGCAACAGCCGCTGACCGCCACGCCGGGAGCCTCGCAGTGAGCGACGTGCTCGCGTCCTCCGCTCACGACGGCACGCCCGGCGATCGGCAGCCGCCGTCGCCGCTCGCCGCGCGCCTGTTGCCGTACGGCTTCGCGAAGAGCGGCCAGGTGCTGATCGCGCACCAGCTCGACGACACGCTCGAGGTGTGGATCAGCGAACGCACGAACGATGCGGCGCTCGCCGAAATCGCGCGCAACTTCGGCTCGATCTCCGTGCATCGTGTGCCGGCCGACGAGCTCGCGCAGGCGATCAACCAGGCCTATGCGCGCCAGGACGGCAGCGCGGCGCAGATCGTCGGCGAGGTCGAGGGTGAAGTCGACCTGTCGCGGCTGATGCAGGACATTCCCGAAGTCGAGGATCTGCTCGAATCGGAAGACGATGCGCCGATCATCCGGATGATCAACGCGCTGCTCACGCAAGCGGCGCGCGAACAGGCCTCGGACATCCACATCGAGCCGTTCGAGAATGCATCGGTCGTGCGCTTTCGCGTCGACGGCACGCTGCGCGACGTCGTGCGCCCGAAGAAGGCGCTGCACGGCGCGCTGATCTCGCGGATCAAGATCATGGCGCAGCTCGACATCGCCGAGAAACGCCTGCCGCAGGACGGCCGCATCACGCTGCGCGTCGGCGGCCGGCCGGTCGACGTGCGCGTGTCGACGCTGCCGACCGGGCACGGCGAGCGCGCGGTGCTGCGTCTGCTGGAAAAGGATGCGCAGCGCCTGAACCTCGAAGCGCTCGGGATGGGCCGCGACACGCTCGTCCAGTTCGACAAGCTGATCGGCCGCCCGCACGGCATCGTGCTGGTGACGGGCCCGACCGGTTCGGGCAAGACGACGACGCTGTATGCGTCGATGTCGCGGCTCGAAACGGCGACGACCAACATCATGACCGTCGAGGATCCGATCGAATACGACCTGTCCGGCATCGGCCAGACGCAGGTGAACGAGCGGATCGGGATGACCTTCGCCCGCGCGCTGCGTTCGATCCTGCGCCAGGACCCGGACGTGATCATGATCGGCGAAATCCGCGACCTCGAAACCGCGCAGATCGCGGTGCAGGCGTCGCTCACGGGCCACCTCGTGCTCGCGACGCTGCATACCAACGATGCGGCGTCCGCCGTCACGCGCCTGACCGACATGGGCGTCGAGCCGTACCTGCTCGCGTCGTCGCTGCTCGGCGTGCTCGCGCAGCGCCTGGTGCGGCAGCTCTGCCCGGTCTGCAAGGAAGAACGGCACGAGGAAGGCCGCACCGTGTGGCATCCGGTCGGCTGCGACAAGTGCGGGCATTCGGGCTACACGGGCCGGCGCGGCGTATACGAACTGCTGGTGGTCGACGATTCGATCCGCACGCTGATCCACCGCAACGCGGCCGACGCGGAGATTCTCGCCGCGGGCCGCGCGGAAGGGATGCGCACGCTGCGCGACGACGCCGAGCGCTGGCTCGCGGCCGGTGCGACGTCGCTCGAGGAAGTGCTGCGCGTGACGGGAGGCGCATAGCGCGATGTCGGCATTCCGTTTCGAAGCAATCGATTCGGCCGGGCGCGCGCAGAAGGGCGTGATCGATGCCGACAGCGCGCGCGCCGCGCGCGGCCAGCTGCGCACGCAGGGGCTCACGCCGCTGGTGGTCGAGCCGGCCGCCAGCGCGAGCCGCGGCGCGCGCTCGCAGCGCCTCGCGTTCGGCCGCAAGCTGTCGCAGCGCGAGCAGGCGATCCTCACGCGCCAGCTCGCGAGCCTGCTGATCGCGGGGCTGCCGCTCGACGAGGCGCTCGGCGTGCTCACCGAGCAGGCCGAGCGCGACTACATCCGCGAACTGATGGCCGCGATCCGCGCGGAAGTGCTCGGCGGCCACTCGCTCGCGAATGCGCTGGGCCAGCATCCGCGCGACTTTCCGGAAATCTATCGCGCGCTCGTCGCGGCGGGCGAGCACACCGGCAAGCTCGGCATCGTGCTGTCGCGCCTTGCCGACTACATCGAACAGAGCAACGCGCTGAAGCAGAAGATCCTGCTCGCGTTCACGTATCCGGGGATCGTCACACTGATCGCGTTCGGCATCGTCACGTTCCTGCTGAGCTACGTCGTGCCGCAGGTCGTCAACGTGTTCGCGAGCACGAAGCAGCAGCTGCCGATCCTCACGGTCGTGATGATGGCGCTGTCGGATTTCGTGCGGCACTGGTGGTGGGCGATCCTGATCGCGGCTGCGCTCGTCGTGTGGGTCGTGAAGGCGACGCTGTCGCGCGACGGGCCCAGGCTCGCGTTCGACCGCTGGGTGCTGACCGCGCCGCTCGCGGGCAAGCTCGTGCGCGGCTACAACACCGTGCGCTTCGCGAGCACGCTCGGCATCCTGACCGCGGCCGGCGTGCCGATCCTGCGCGCACTGCAGGCGGCCGGCGAGACGCTGTCGAACCGCGCGATGCGCGCGAACATCGACGACGCGATCGTGCGCGTGCGCGAAGGCTCCGCGCTGTCGCGCGCGCTGAACAACGTGAAGACGTTTCCGCCGGTGCTCGTGCACCTGATCCGCTCCGGCGAGGCGACGGGCGACGTGACGACGATGCTCGATCGCGCGGCGGAAGGCGAGGCACGCGAGCTCGAGCGGCGCACGATGTTCCTGACGAGCCTGCTCGAGCCGCTCTTGATCCTGGCGATGGGCGGGATCGTGCTCGTGATCGTGCTGGCCGTGATGCTGCCGATCATCGAGCTGAACAACATGGTGCAGTGACGGCCTGACCGCCGGTCAGGCCACCGCCGTTCAACGCATGTAGATCGCGGGGGACGGCGTGTTCGCGGGGAGCTGGACTTCGGCGCGGGCGCCGTTGCGGTCGACGATGATCGAGCGGCTGCGCACTTCGGCGAGCTTCGCGCCGGGCGCGAGCTCCGCGCCGAGCGACACGGCGCGCGGCGGCTCGCCGCCGATGCCGACAATCGCGGCGCCGCCATGATCGAGCGCGAGAATGCCGAACAGGTGGATGTCCTGCACGGGATTCTTGTCGAGCTGGCCGCCGAAGAGCGCGGCGGCGTCCTCGGTGCGGATCGGCAACCGCGCGGCGGCGGCGGGCAGCGGCGCTTCGCGGGCCGACAGCGTGACGACCCAGTAGGTGGCCGTCGCGCACAAACCCGCGAAGAGGGCTAGGGAGAGGATCCGGATCGAGAGCGCGTTCATGCGCGCTATTGTACGGATGTATATGAAATTTGCGTTGGGTGAAAGCCCTCGGCAGTGCGCGCCTTACAATGCGTGCTCCGCGCCCGGGGGAAACGGAAGCTGGCCGTCAGGCAAACGTCCGGAATGCGCCGGGTGCGTCACTTAATCGACGACATTTTTTGGAAGAGGTAGTCAGTCATGCAAACGTGGATCACTCGCCGTAATGCGGCCGTGCGCCGTCAGCGCGGTTTCACGCTGATCGAGATCATGGTGGTGGTCGCGATCCTCGGGATCCTGGCGGCACTGATCGTGCCGAAGATCATGAGCCGTCCCGACGAGGCGCGCCGTATCGCCGCGAAGCAGGACATCGGCACGATCATGCAGGGGCTCAAGCTGTACCGGCTCGACAACGGCCGCTATCCGACCCAGGAGCAGGGCCTGAACGCGCTGACCCAGAGGCCGACCACCGATCCGATCCCGAACAACTGGAAGGACGGCGGCTATCTCGAGCGCCTGCCGAACGATCCGTGGGGCAACGGGTACAAGTACCTGAACCCGGGCGTGCACGGCGAGATCGACGTGTTCAGCTACGGCGCCGACGGCAAGGAAGGCGGCGAGAGCAACGATTCCGACATCGGTTCGTGGCAGTAAGCCTGCGCTGACCGTCCCGACGTTCTCCCCGTTCTTCACTTCATGCCCGCCCTTCGCACGCCCTTGCGCTCCGCTCGCGCTCGCCGCGATGCCCGCGACGGCCGCGACGGCCGCGTGCGGCGCGGCGCGGCCGTGACCGCGGCACGCGCGCACGCACGCGGCTTCACGCTGCTCGAGATGCTGGTCGTGCTCGTGATCGCGGGCCTGCTGGTGTCGCTCGCGTCGCTGTCGCTGACGCGCAATCCGCGCACCGACCTGCGCGAGGAAGCGCAGCGCATCGCGCTGCTGTTCGAGACGGCCGGCGACGAAGCGCAGGTACGCGCGCGCCCGATCGCGTGGCAGCCGACCGCGCACGGTTTCCGTTTCGACGTGAGCTCGCCCGACGGCTGGCACACGCTGCGCGACGACGTGCTGCGTCCGCGCGACTGGGACGGCGGCGTCACGGGCGCCGATGTCGACTATCCCGGATCCGACACGCGCGCGAGCCGCGTCGTGTTCGGTACGGAAAGCATCGACACGCCGGTGCGCGTGACGCTGCATTCGGCGGTCGGCAGCGCGACGATCGTCGGCACCGGCAACGGCCGCTACGAGGTGCAATGACGATGCGTCGTCGCCTGCCCTTTCCGGCCGCTTCCCGCCCCCCAAGGGGACTTCCTTCGGGGCACCCCAGGAGCACTTCCTCCGGAGACCGGCCTGCGGCCGGCCTCGTCGGGGCGCGTGGCTTCACGATGATCGAGGTGCTGGTCGCGCTCGCGATCATCGCGGTCGCGCTCGCCGCGTCGATCCGCGCGGTCGGCACGATGGCGACCAATGCATCCGATCTCCACCGCCGGCTGCTCGCCGGCTGGAGTGCCGACAACGCGCTCGCGCAACTGCGCCTCACGCATGCGTGGCCGGAGGTCGGCGAACAGAGCTTCGACTGTTCGCAGGGCAACCTGCAGCTGGTCTGCACGCAGCGCGTGAGCACGACGCCGAACCCGGTGTTCCGGCGCGTGCAGATGTCGGTGAGCACGCCGGGGCGCGCCGGCGTGCTCGCGCAAATGGTGACGGTGGTCGCGAATGAAACCAGCCGTCCGCTCTGACGCGCCGATGCCGCGCCGGCCCCTGCGCGCCGCCGGCTCGCGCCGCGTGCGAGGCTTCACGCTGATCGAACTGATGATCGCGATCGCGATCCTCGCGGTGGTCGCGATCCTGTCGTGGCGCGGGCTCGACCAGATCATGCGCGGCCGCGACAAGGTTGCGGCCGCGATGGAAGACGAGCGCGTGTTCGCGCAGATGTTCGACCAGATGCGCATCGACGCGCGGCTCGCCGCGACCGACGACGAAGCCGGCCAGCCGGCGATCGGCGTCGCCGGCAACACGCTGCAGATCGTCCGCGAGCTCGACGTGCCGGGCGCCGCGCCGCGGCTGCAGGTGGTCCGCTACCGGATCGCCGGCGGGCGCGTCGTGCGCTATGCATCGCCGCCGCTCGACGACGCGAACCGCCTGCGCGACGTGCTGAAGGACAGCAGCGTCGACGGCTGGAGCTGGGTCGCGCTGATGGGCGGCGTCGGTGCGATCGACGCGAAGCTGTACGTGCCGCGCGTCGGCTGGACCACCAACCTGCAGACGGCCAACGACGCGCTCACGCAGAACAACGATGCGCTGAAGGTGCCGCAGATCGGCAACGCGCCGCCGGCGCGGGCGGTGACGGGGCTGCAGGTCAGCATCGGCGCGACGTCGCTGCGCGTGCCCGTCACGCGCATCTTCCTCGTCGGGGAATGACGATGCGCGCGCGCCCTCACCGTACCCGGTTCGCCGCGCGTGGCGCCGCACGCGGCCGCCGCGAGCGCGGCGCGGCGATCATCACCGCGCTGCTCGTCGTCGCGCTGTCGGCGATCCTCGTGTCGGGGATGCTGTGGCGCCAGCAGGTGCAGATTCGCCGCATCGAGAACCAGCGCGTGATCGCGCAGGCGCAGTGGGTCGCACGCGGCGCGCTCGACTGGACGCGCATGATCCTGCGCTCCGAGGGCGACACGGCGCCCGGCATCACCTATCTCGGCGGGATCTGGGCCGTGCCGATCGCGAAGACCAAGCTGTCGGATTTCCTCGGCCGGATCGGCGCGCCGAACGACAACGGCGGCGAAGACACCTACATCTCCGGATCGATCGAGGACGCGCAGGCGAAGTACAACCTGCGCAACCTCGTGTCGTCGCCGGCGCCCGGCGTGCTGCAGCTCAACGCGATGCAGCTCAAGGCGTTCCAGCGGCTGTTGACGACCCTCGGCTACGACGGCGCGCTCGCGAAGCGGATCGCGCTGCAGATGCGCGCGGGCCTGATGCACTCGGCGACGCGTTTCCAGACGCCGGCGCTGCCCGGCGCCGGTACGGCCGCGACCGCGCCGGTGCCCGGCGGCGACATGACCGGCAACGTCACCGACGAGCCGGGGATGTCCGACAGCGACCGCGGGCCCGCGCCGCTCGTGATGACCGGCGTCGACAGCCTGCTCGACGTCGACGGCGTCACGCCCGAAATGGTCGCGCGGCTGCGCCCGTTCGTCACCGTGCTGCCGACCACGACGCCGGTGAACATGAACACCGCGCCGGCCGAGGTGATCGCGGCGCTGATGCCGGGGATGAGCGTGTCGTCCGCGCAGGCGCTCGTATCGCGGCGCGAGACCGTGTTTTTCCGCAACGTCGGCGACGTGCAGCTCGCGCTGCGCGGCGCCGGCGCGCCGAACGTGACGATCGACTCGAGCCTCGTCGACGTCAATTCGAGTTACTTCATCGTGCATGGCCGGATTCAGCACGATCGCGCGGAGGTCGATCGCACCTCGCTCGTGTATCGTGATCCGACCACGCACTCGACGCGGGTCGTGCGCATCCGCGACCAGCTATAACGACGCCATCCGGGAGAGGAGCTCTTGAGCACGCTGATTGTTTCTTTGCCGCCGCGCGAGCCGGCCGTGCCGTTGCAGGAATGGCAGTGGCCCGAGCTGCCGTTCACGCTCGTGGACAAGGCCGGCCAGGTGCAGCGCGCGGGCCGCGCCGCGCTCGCGCTGCTGCCGCGCGCGAACGCGACGGTGCTGATCGTCGCCGCGCGCGACGTGCTGCTGCTGGCCGCGACCGTGCCGCCGCTCAAGGGGCCGAAGCTGCGCCAGGCGCTGCCGAACATCGTCGAGGATCAGCTGATCCAGGATCCGCTCGGCTGCCATATCGCGCTCGATCCGGTCGCGCTGCCCGACGGCCGCCGCGTGCTGGCCGTCGTCGACCGCGCGTGGTTCCGCGCGATCTGCGATGCGTTCACCGCGGCCGGCCACCGGCACCTGAGCGCGGTGCCCGCGACGCGCTGCCTGCCCGCACCGCGCGCGCCGGCGGCGGAAGCAGCACCGGATGCGCATGCCGACGGTGAGGCCACGCAAGCCGACGCGATCACGGATGCGGTCGAGCCGCTCGCGCGCCCGACCGCGGTGGCCGCGGTGCTCGGCCTCACGACGGCGATCGAACCGGTGCTCGTGGAAGCCGGCGCGCAGCCGGCCGCGGCCGGTGCGCCGCGTCTCGAATTCGCGGTCGCGCGCGGCGCGCTCGGCGAAGGGTTCGCGGCGCCCGCGTCGCGCGCAGGCGGCACGCTTGCCGCGCTCGCGGGCGGCGGCGACGTCGAACTGTACGAACTCGGCGAACCGGGCGCGGAGCCGCGCCTCGCGTCGGTCGGTCGCGCCGACGGCCCGCTGCTGCCGGGCGCGCAGCCGCTGCCGTTCGACGCGTTCGCGCGGCGTGCGCTGACCGAGCGCTTCGATCTGTGCCAGTTCGAGTTCGAATCGCAGCCGTGGCGCTTCGACCGCGCGACGCTGAAGCGCCTGCGCGTGCCGATCGCACTCGCCGCGGCTACGCTCGGCGTCGCGGTGATCGGGATGAACCTGCACTGGTGGAAGCTGTCGCGCGAGCGCGACGCGCTGTCCGCGCAGATCACCGAGACGCTGCTGTCGGCCTTCCCGAAGACGACGACGGTGCTCGATCCGCCCGCGCAGATGCAGCGTCAGCTCGACCAGCTGCGCCTCGCGGCGGGCGAGCTGTCGCCGAACGATTTCCTCGCGCTGTCGAGCGGGCTGTCGCGTTCGATGGGCGCGCTGCCGCTGAACGGTATCGCGTCGCTCGATTATCACGACCGGCGGCTCGACGTCGGCTTCAAGCCGGAGGTCAAGGTCGACCCCGATTTCCCGCAGCGTCTCGCGCGCAACGGGCTGACCGGCGAAGTCGACAGCAGCACCGGCAAATGGACGATCCGGAGCCGCTCATGAAGACGGAACAACTGACCCAGACGCTGGCCCAGTTCTGGGGCGAGCGCACGCCGCGCGAGCGGACGCTGCTCGGCTGGGGCGGCGCCGTGCTGGCCGTCGCGATCGCGTATTCGGTGCTGTGGTCGCCCGCGGAGGAAGGCCGTGCGCGGATTCGGCGCGCGCTGCCGACGATGCGCCAGGAGCTCGCGCAGATGACCGCGCAGGCCAACGAGGCGAAGTCGTTGACGGCCGCGGCGCAAGGCGTCGCGCCGACCGGTCTTGCGCTGAAGGACGCGCTCACCGCGTCGCTGTCCGATCACGGGCTGCAGGGCGCACAGGTGCAGGTCGTCGGCAACGGCGTGCAGGTCCAGATGAAGAACGCATCGTTTCCGGTGTGGACGCAGTGGCTCGACGACGCGCGCCGGCAGTTCAAGGTGCAGGTCGGCGAAGCGCACGTGACCGGACTGAAGGAAGACGGCCAGGTCGACCTGACGGCCGTGATGCAACCCTCGACGCAGAAATGACGCAGTGGATGAAACCAGCGACGGTCGGCCGATGAGGCCAGGGATCAGGCGGCTCGTCGCCGCATTGCCGTGGGTGGTGGCAGGCGGGTTCGCGACGGCGCTGACGCTCGTCGCGCTCGCGCCGGCCGCGTGGATCGCGCCGCAGTTCGCGCGCGCGACCGGCGGCCACGTGAACCTCGTCGATCCGGACGGATCGTTGTGGCACGGGTCGGGCACGCTGATGCTCGCACCGGGCGCGGACCAGAGCGCGGCAACGCTGCTGCCGGGCCGGGTCGAATGGACCACGGGCTTCTGGCCGCTCCTGGCCGGGCGTGTGCAGATGCGCATGCGGCAGACCGAGGCGATGCCCGACGCCGTCACGCTCGACGCGACGTGGCGTGGCGCGGTGCTGTCGGCGGGCGCGATGGCCGTGCCCGCGTCGCTGCTTGCCGGGCTCGGCACGCCGTTCAACACGCTCGACCTGCAGGGTGACGTGCGGCTCGGCTGGACCGACTGGCGGATGATCGGCAACAACGCGTTCGGCCAGCTGACGGTGACGATCGATTCGATGAGTTCGCGCGTGTCGCGCGTGAAGCCGCTCGGGTCGTATCGCGCAGTGCTGCAGGCGAAGGGCCCGGGCGCCGATCTCGACCTGTCGACGACGCAGGGCCCGCTGTTCCTCGACGGGCACGGCAGCTTCGGCCCCGGCCAGGGTTCGTTTCGCGGCACCGCGCATGCGGCGCCCGAGCAGCAGGCGAACCTCGCGGGGCTGCTGAACCTGCTCGGCCATCCGATCGGCAACAACGAAGTGTCGCTGATCTTCGGCGACGCGACGCGCTGACGCGCGCCACCCTCTCCTTTCCGTCTTACTTCTGCGCGAGCGGCACGGCGGCCGACGGTGCGGTCGCGGCCGGCGCCGCCGCACCGGATGCCGGTGCCGGTGCCGCCACGTCGCCCGTTTCGCGCGCCATGTCCGACGCATCCCAGCCGCCGCCGAGCGCCTTCACGAGCCCGACCGACGACACCATCCGCTGGCCGGCGATCGTCGCGAGCTTCTGCTGCGCGGTGAACGCGGTGGTCTGCGCGGTCAGCACGTTCAGGTAGGCGACCGTGCCGGCCTTGTACTGGTTCGTGACGATCGCGAGCGCGTGCTGGGCGCTGTCGACGGCCTGCCGCTGCACGTCGACTTCCTGCGCGAGGATGCGCTGCGACGCGAGGTTGTCCTCGACGTCCTGGAACGCAGTGAGCACCGCGAGGCGGTACGCGGCGACGTCCTGGTCGTAGGTCGCGCGCGCGGCATCCGTTTGCGCGGCGCGCAGGCCGGCGTCGAACAGCGTCGCCGCGAGTTGCGGGCCAACCGTCCAGAACCGCGCGGGCAGCGTGAACAGTTGCGACCACACCGAGCTCTGGAAGCCGCCGGTGGCCGACAGCGTAAGCGTCGGGAAGAACGCGGCGATCGCGACGCCGATCTGCTCGTTCGCGGCCGCCGCGCGGCGCTCGGCCGCCGCGATGTCGGGCCGGCGCTCGAGCAGCGCGGACGGCACGTCGACCGGCGTGATCGGCGGCTCCGCCGCGAGCGGGTTCGGCGCCAGCGAGAACGTCGATGCCGGTTCGCCGATCAGCGTCGCGATCGCATGCTCGTACTGCGCGCGCGCGACGCCGTTGTCGATCGCCGCGGCCTGCGCGCTCTGCAGCTGCGTCTGCGCCTGGATCACGTCCGCGCGCGCGGCGACGCCCTGCGCGTACTGGTTCTGCGTGAGCTTCAGCGATTCGCCGTACGACTTCACGGTGTCGTCGAGCAGCTTCTGCAGCGCATCGGCGGTGCGCAGCTGGAAGTAAGTCTGCGCGAGCAGCGCCTGCTGCGACAGCCGCGCGTTCGCGAGATCGGCCGCGGCGGCCGCTTCGCCGGCGCGCTGCGCGCTGACGGTGCGGCTCACCTTGCCCCACAGGTCGGGTTCCCAGCTCGCATCGAGGCCGACGCTGTAGCTGTTGCTGATCGACGAACTGCTGCCGAAACCCGACGCGCTCGACGACGTGGACGCGCGCCCCGTGCGGGAGCGCGAGCCCGACGCGGTCAGCCCGACGGTCGGGAAGTACGCGGCACGCGCTTCGGCGACGAGCGCGCGGGCCTGCCGGTACGCGGCGGCCGATTGCGCGATGGTCTGGTTCGATGCGTTGAGCTTGCCGACCAGCGCGTCGAGCTGCGGGTCGTGGTAGACGCTCCACCACGGACCGCGGTCGGTGCGATCGGCGGGCTGCGCGACCTTCCAGCCGGCCGGCGCTTCCTTGAAGGCGGCGGGGATCGACGTGTCGGGCCGGTGATAGTCGGGCCCGACGGCGCAGCCGGCGAGCAGCACGGCCGTCGCGACGGCGACGGCGGCGCTCAGCGGGCGAAGGGCGCGCGGGAGGGGAGCGTACGGCATGGTGGTTTTCCTGTCGGGATGCTGCGGCCGGCGAGCGGCGTCGCGCGATGCGGTCGTCGTGCCGCTGGCGGACAAATGGTAACTGACGGCGGGAACGCCGCGCAGCCCTAAGGGTACGGTGCGCGGCGGCACGAATGTGTTACCGGCGCGGCCGGCCGGTTTACCGGTCATTACGGATCGCTTGCGCTCGAGGCAGGCGACGAATGCGGCGCAGACGACGCCGGGCCGCGGGGTGCGGCCGGCATTCGGTCGGGATGACGGGAGCGGGCGGTGTCAGTGGCAGCGCGCGGGTACCGGGACGGGATCGGCGGCGGACCGCCATGTCGACGGCTCCGTGGCCGCCGGCCGGCTCGTGCGGCGGGCGGCGCCCTTCGCGTTGCGCTGCCGGCGATGATCGAACCAGGCGAACCCGAGCGCCGCGAGCGATCCGCCCGGCACCACCAGCATCGTCACGTACAGCGCGATCTTCCAGCCGCGATGCGGCCCGGAGAACACATGATGAGCGGTATCGGTCAGGTTGCGGCGCAGCGCGCCGGCGGCATTTTTCAGGAACAGCATCGCGAACATCCTCGGGGTGCCCGGCAGCGCGGGCTGAGCGGTCAGAACATCGTCTCCGGCAGTGCAGCATGCACGTCGTAACTGGTTGCCTGAAATAATATTGACTAAGCAATCATTTTTCAAGATACTGGGCGCGTTTTGACCTGAAACGCACTGTTGCTGCGCGCGCAATTCGCATGAACGGCGGCCTCTACGATCCCGACACCATCGCACTGGAAACGAGCCTCGGTTATTACCTGACCAAGGCCCGGCAGGCGCTCGTCGAGCGAATGGACCGCGCACTCGAGCCGTACGACCTCACCGCGCAGCAGATCGGCGTGATCCTGCTGCTGTCGCGCGGCTATGCGCGCACGCCGTTCGAGCTGTCGCGCAAGATGTCGTACGACAGCGGTTCGATGACCCGGATGCTCGACCGCCTCGAGCGCAAGGGCCTGGTCGCGCGCTCGCGCAGCGAACAGGACCGCCGCGTGATCGAGCTGACGCTGACCGAGCGCGGCGCCGAGGCGGCCCGCGCGCTGCCGTCGCTGATCGCGACCGCGTTGAACGCGCAGCTCGCCGGTTTCTCGGCCGACGAACTCGCGCTGCTCACCGGCCTGCTGCAACGGTTCATCGCGAACGGGCCCGGCGACGCCGGCTGCCCGAAGCCCGACGAACCGGATTGCTGAGCGCAGGAGGCCCGATGTCTAGGTTAAGCATTCGCTTATTTCTCTGTCTGGGCAGAAGATGACAAGGCACGTGCTCCGTCTCTCCCCTCACCCGTTCCACCCGTCCGGGCCGTGCGATAGGGCGCGCCCGTGTGTTGTGCCGGCGCGCTGCGCGCGCCGCGTCTAGGAGATTCCGATGTCCGCCACCACGGCATCCGCCGCGCCACCTGCCGCCCAACCCGCGCCGCTCACCGGCGGCGCGCTCGCGCTCCTCACCGTCGGGCTCGCGCTCGGCACCTTCATGGAAGTGCTCGACACGTCGATCGCGAACGTCGCGGTGCCGACCATCTCGGGCAGCCTCGGCGTCGCGACGAGCGAAGGCACGTGGGTGATCTCGTCGTATTCGGTTGCGTCCGCGATCGCGGTGCCGCTGACCGGCTGGCTCGCACGGCGGGTCGGCGAGGTGCGCCTGTTCACGATGTCGGTGCTGGCGTTCACGATCGCGTCGGCGCTGTGCGGCCTCGCGTCGAACTTCGAGACGTTGATCGCGTTCCGGCTGCTGCAGGGCCTCGTGTCCGGGCCGATGGTGCCGCTGTCGCAGACGATCCTGATGCGCAGCTACCCGCCCGCGAAGCGCGGGCTCGCGCTCGGGCTATGGGCGATGACGGTGATCGTCGCGCCGATCTTCGGCCCGTTGCTGGGCGGCTGGATCAGCGACAACTACACGTGGCCGTGGATCTTCTACATCAATCTGCCGATCGGCATCTTCTCCGCGGCCTGCGCGTACTTCCTGCTGCGCGGCCGCGAGACGAAGACGACGAAGCAGCGGATCGACGCGATCGGCCTCGCGCTGCTCGTGATCGGCGTGTCGTGCCTGCAGATGATGCTGGACCTCGGCAAGGACCGCGACTGGTTCAACTCGAGCTTCATCGTCGCGCTCGCGCTGATCGCGGTCGTGTCGATCGCGTTCATGCTCGTGTGGGAAGCAACCGAGAAGGAGCCGGTGGTCGACCTGTCGCTGTTCAAGGACCGCAACTTCGCGCTCGGCGCGCTGATCATCTCGTTCGGCTTCATGGCGTTCTTCGGCTCGGTCGTGATCTTCCCGCTGTGGCTGCAGACGGTGATGGGCTACACGGCCGGCAAGGCCGGCCTCGCGACTGCGCCGGTCGGGCTGCTCGCGCTGGTGCTGTCGCCGCTGATCGGGCGCAACATGCACCGGCTCGACCTGCGGATGGTCGCGAGCTTCGCGTTCATCGTGTTCGCGGGCGTGTCGGTCTGGAATTCGACGTTCACGCTCGACGTGCCGTTCAACCACGTGATCCTGCCGCGGCTCGTGCAGGGGATCGGCGTCGCGTGCTTCTTCGTGCCGATGACGACGATCACGCTGTCGAGCATCTCCGACGAGCGGCTCGCGAGCGCGTCCGGGCTGTCGAACTTCCTGCGCACGCTGTCCGGCGCGATCGGCACCGCGGCCAGCTCGACGTTCTGGGAGAACGATGCGATCTATCACCACGCGCGGCTGTCGGAATCGGTGAGCATCTACGCGCAGAACACGACCGACTACCAGGGCGCGCTCGCGCAGCTCGGGATCGTCGGGCAGACGGCCAACGCGCAGCTCAACCAGCTCGTCACGCAGCAGGGCTTCATGATGGCGACCAACGATTTCTTCCATCTGTCGGCGGGCGTGTTCATCGCGCTCGCGGCGCTCGTGTGGATCACGAAGCCGAGGAAAGGCGCGGGGCCGGCGATGGGGCACTGAACGCGGAGGCTGGACCGTTTTCGCTTGACCTTGTCCGTCTTGCAAGCCCGTTCCATTCGGACTAAGCTAAGTGAATTACTGAACTTAGTTCACACGGGATGAGGTAATGCAGACCTACAACATGCATGACGCGAAGACGAATCTGTCGCGTTTGATTGACGAAGCCGTCCACGCGGGCGAACCATTCGTGATCGCGAAAGCCGGCAAGCCGCTCGTCAAGGTGGTGCCGATCAATGCGCCTGAAGCCGTTCCCCCGGCTCGGATCGGCTTCATGAAGGGACAGATTCAGGTTCCCGACGATTTCGACACGATGGGTGACGAGGCCATTCGGAAGCTGTTCGAGGGCGACGCGTGAAAGTCCTGCTCGACACCCATCTGCTCCTTTGGGCGGCGGCCGACGCTGCGGAACTACCGAGCAGCGCCCGGTCGATCATTCAGGATCCGGCTCATACCCTGTTTTTCAGTGTCGTGAGCCTCTGGGAAATCGTGATCAAGCGTGGACTGGATCGGGACGATTTCCAGGTCGACCCCCATGTGCTCCGTCGCAACCTGCTCGATGTCGGCTACGTGGAATTGCCGATCACGAGCGCGCACGTTCTCTGCGTCGAGCAGTTGCCGGCGGTCCATCGCGATCCGTTCGATCGGCTATTGATCGCGCAGGCAATTTCGGAAGGTGTATCGCTGCTCACGCACGACCACACCGTTGCGCGGTACGCGGGCCCGATTCAGCACGTCTGATTTCTGCCCGCGCCGCGCGCCTCACTCCCGCGCCCGCAACCCGCCGAAGGCCAGATCGTCGCCCGACGCGATCGGCAGCGTCGCCCGCGCGACGTCGAGCCACGCCCGCGCCGCGTGCGACAGGTAACCCTTCTTCAGCCAGCCGAGCGCGATCGCCCAGGTGATCTCCGGCTCGACGATCGGCCGGCACGTGAACTGCCGCGCATCGAGCCGCCGGCAGTACGGCTCCGGCAACAGCGCGATGCCGACCCCCGCGTGCACCAGCGCGGCCATGAAATCCCAATGACCGCTGCGGCTCACGATCGACGGCGTGAAGCCGACCTGCCGGCACGCGTCGAGCACCGCGTCGTGCAGCGCGAGGCTTTCCGCGTAGAACACGAACGACTCGCGCGCCAGATCGGCGAGCGGCACGGCCGTGTGATCCTCCCAGCGCGACTCGCGCGGCGCGACCAGCCACAGCGGCGCGCGTACCATCGGCAGTCGTTCGAACGTGGCGGGATCGACCGGCTCCAGCAGCCCGCCGAGCTCGAGCTCGCCCGACATCAGCGCGGCCTCGATCATCCGCGCGCCCTGCTCGAACAGCTTCAGCTCGATGTTCGGATAACGCTGCTTGTACGCGGCGATGATCGGCGTGAACAGCGACCCGCCGAGCGGCGGAATGCCGATCGTCAGCTCGCCGCGCCCGAGCGTGCCCAGATCCTTCAACTCCGACTGCAGCTGCGCCTGCGCGGCGAGCACGTCCTGGCCGCGCTGGAACACGATCCGCCCCGCGTCGGTCAGCACCATCTGCCGGCCGTCGCGCAGCAACAGCGGCGAGCCGATCTCGTCCTCGAGCGCCTTCACCATCTTGCTGATGGTCGGCTGCGTGACGAACAACCGGTCGGCGGCCGCCGTGAAGCTCTGCTGACGGACCACCTCGACGAAGTACCGCAGCGCGCGCAATTCCATCGATGACTCCCCAAGTTGGTGCAACGAACCAAGATGAATTCCGAATTGGAATGACAAGGATAGAGACAAGTCATTTTATTTATGGTTAGGGGAAACCCTATACTCACACCATCAACGCAATATCTGTATGGAGCCCGCCATGACCAAGCCGATCGCTACTGCCGCCGCCCGCCCCGCCGCCGCCGCGGGCAACGTTGCGCGTACGGGCCGGATCGTGCTGCAGGCCGCCGCGCTCGGCGTGCTGTGGATGGCGGTCGACTGGGCCGTGCGCGCGGTCGGGTTGCCGGTGCCGTCCGGCGTCGTCGGCCTCGCGGTGCTGCTCGCGCTGCTGTTCTCGGGCCGCGTCGCGCCTGCGTGGGTGAAGGACGGCGCGAACTGGCTGCTGTCCGACATGCTGCTGTTCTTCGTGCCGGCCGCCGTCGCGGCCGTCCAGTACGGCGGGCTGTTCCGCGAGGACGGCTGGCGCATCGCGCTGGTCATGCTCGCCGGCACCGCGTTCGTGATGGTCGCGGTGGCGGTGGCGGTCGACCTCGCCGCGAAGCTCGAGCGCCGGCTCGCCGCGCAGCGTGTGTTCGCCGAGCGCCGCCGCGCGCGCCTCGCGACCGTGTCGGCCCACTGAGCCGGAGCCTGCGATGCTTGCGCTGCTGTCGAACCTGTCCGCCGACCGGGTGAATACCGCGATTTCCGTCGGCTGCTTCGTGCTGACGGTCGTCCTGTATTTCGTGTCGAAGCGGCTCTACGCATACAGGAAGACGCTGCTGTTCTCGCCGCTCGTGTTCGTGCCGGGCGTGCTGGCGCTGCTCGTCGTGCTGACCGGCATCCCGTATTCGGTCTACTTCCGCGACACGCGCTGGTTGATGTGGCTGCTCGGCCCGGCGACGATCGCGTTCGCGGTGCCGATCTACGAGTATCGCGACCTGATCCGCCGCCACTGGCTGTCGCTGTCGGTCGGCGTCGCGGTCGGGATCGGCGCGGGTGTGTGCGGGTCGCTGCTGCTCGCGAAGCTGCTGCACCTGTCGCCCGAGCTGCAGCGCTCGCTGATGACGCGCTCGGTTTCGACCCCGTTCGCACTCGCCGTGTCCGACAAGATCCACGCGCCGAAGGATCTCACCGCGCTGTTCGTGATCGCGACCGGCATCTGCGGGATGCTGCTCGGCGAGATCGTTCTTGCGCTGGTGCCGATGCGCACGCGGCTCGCGCGCGGCGCGCTGTTCGGCGCGGCCGCACACGGCGTGGGCACGGCGAAGGCACGCGAGATTGGCAGCGAGGAAGGCGTCGTGTCGAGCCTCACGATGATGATCGCGGGCGTCGCGATGGTGCTGATCGCGCCGCTGCTGTCGCTGCTGCCGATCTGACGATGCGCGGGCGGGCGCCGCTGCCCGCCCTTCCCGCCTGAAGGCCCGGATGCCCGCCGGTCGCCTGCCTCACCCCTCGCAGACGCTTTTTTCCCGCCGCTCGCACCCTGCAACGCGCCGATACCCGGCCGACACCCGGCCGACAATCGGCTGAGATAGCCGCAATTCCCCCCTCTTTTCCGCCCATCGGGCTCGGCCCGGATGCCGAACAATGCATGCTACGAGACATCACGCACGCATTCACATGGCCTCCACGACCGCAAACCCGACTGCCGACAAGCCGGCTTCGTCCGGCAAGTTCAAGCGCATCGCGCTCATCGCCGTCATCGCACTGGGCGCAGCGGCCGCCGCCGCGGGCGGCATGTACGTGTTCCTGAGCAAGACCGGCGTCGGCCATGCGAGCGCGCCCGCCGAACCGGCGCCGCTGGCCGCCCCGGTGTTCTTCCCGCTCGACCCGCTCACCGTCAACCTGCAGTCGGACGACGGCGTGCAGCACTACCTGCGCGTCGGCCTGTCGCTGAAGCTCACCGACCCGAAGGCGCAGGAGCAGCTGACCGCGCGCATGCCGGAGACCCGCAGCCGGATCCTGCTCGCGCTGTCGAACAAGCATCCCGAGGATCTCGCGACGCCGGACGGCAAGCGTTCGCTCGCGAAGGAGCTGCGTGAGCTGATCGAACAGCCGACGCAGCCGGGCAACCAGCGCGCGAAGGTCGACGACGTGCTGTTCACCGAATTCGTCGTCCAGTAACGCGGCCGGAAAAGGAGCGCGCATGGGCCACCAGGAGTTCATGTCCCAGGAGGAGGTCGACGCCCTCCTCAAGGGCGTCACGGGCGAAACCGACGCAATCGACGAGCAGCGCGATACGTCGGGCGTCCGCCCCTACAACATCGCGACGCAGGAGCGGATCGTCCGCGGCCGGATGCCCGGCCTCGAGATCATCAACGACCGCTTCGCGCGCCTCTTGCGGATCGGCATCTTCAACTTCATGCGGCGCACGGCGGAAATCTCCGTGAGCCAGGTGAAGGTGCTGAAGTACAGCGAGTTCACCCGCAACCTGCCGATCCCGACGAACCTGAACCTGGTGCACGTGAAGCCGCTGCGCGGCACGTCGCTGTTCGTGTTCGACCCGAACCTCGTGTTCTTCGTCGTCGACAACCTGTTCGGCGGCGACGGGCGTTTCCACACCCGCGTCGAGGGCCGCGACTTCACGGCCACCGAGCAGCGGATCATCGGCAAGCTGCTGAACCTCGTGTTCGAGCACTACACGACCGCGTGGAAGAGCGTGCGGCCGCTGCAGTTCGAATTCGTGCGCTCGGAGATGCACACGCAGTTCGCGAACGTCGCGACGCCGAACGAGATCGTGATCGTCACGCAGTTCTCGATCGAGTTCGGGCCGACGGGCGGCACGCTGCACATCTGCATGCCGTACTCGATGGTCGAGCCGATCCGCGACGTGCTCGCGTCGCCGATCCAGGGCGAGGCGCTCGAAGTCGACCGCCGCTGGGTGCGCGTGCTGTCGCAGCAGGTGCAGTCGGCCGAGGTCGAGCTGACCGCGGATCTCGCCGAGATCCCGTCGACGTTCGAGAAGATCCTGAACCTGCGAGCGGGCGACGTGCTGCCGCTGGAGATCGCGGACACGATCACCGCGAAGGTCGACGGCGTGCCGGTGATGGAATGCGGCTACGGCATTTTCAATGGTCAATATGCGTTGCGCGTACAGAAGATGATCAGCGCGGGCGACACGATGAAGGAAGGTGGATATGAGTGAGCTGAACCCGACGACCGAACTCGACCCGCAGGCACTCGCCGACGCGGCCCTCGCGGAATCGGCCGCGGCCGTGCAGGCGGCACCCGCCGCCGCGGAAGAGGATTCGGGCCTGGACGACTGGGCGGCCGCGCTCGCCGAGCAGAACCAGCAGCCGGTGCAGGCGGGCGCGACCGGCGCCGGCGTGTTCCAGCCGCTGTCGAAGGCCGCGGCCAGCTCGACGCACAACGACATCGAGATGATTCTCGACATCCCGGTCAAGATGACCGTGGAGCTCGGCCGCACGAAGATCGCGATCCGCAACCTGCTGCAGCTCGCGCAGGGGTCGGTCGTCGAGCTCGACGGCCTCGCCGGCGAGCCGATGGACGTGCTCGTGAACGGCTGCCTGATCGCGCAGGGCGAGGTCGTGGTCGTCAACGACAAGTTCGGCATCCGGCTGACCGACATCATCACGCCGGCCGAACGGATCCGGAAGCTGAATCGATGAACGACGTGACGTCCGGCCGCCGCGCGCGCCTGTTCGCGATCGCGGCGGCGGCAGCCGTTGCCGCGTCGCTTGCGTGCGCGCCGGCCGGCGCCGCCGACATGAACGCGGTGAACAACGCCGGCGCCATCGCATCGAGCGTGACGGTCGGTTCGGCCGTGCCGTCGCTCGGCGTCGGCGCGGTGCTGCAGACGCTCGTCGGGCTCGCGCTCGTGATCGGCCTCGTGTTCGGCTGCGCGTGGCTCGCGCGCCGCTTCGGGTTCCAGCCCGCGCGGCGCGGCGGCCCGCTGAAGGTCGTGTCGAGCGTAGGGCTCGGCGCGAAGGAAAGCGCGACGATCGTCGAGATCGGCGACACCTGGCTCGTGCTCGGCGTCGCGCCGGGCAACGTGCGGCTGCTGCATACGCTGCCGGCCGGCTCGGCGGCGGCCACCGCGACGGTCGAGGCACCCGTCGGGGGCACCGCATCCGGCGGCGGCCAGCCGGGCACGTTCGGCGCGCGGTTTCGCGACGCGCTCGCGGGCGAAGCCGCGAAGCGCTTCGGACGCGGCAAGGACCGCTGACATGGCGTCGCGCCCTCTTTCCGTACTCGCATTCCGATGAAACACGAATTCCTGCGTCGCGCGGCGCGCTTCGCGCCCGCGCTGATCCTCTGCGCCGCCCCGGCGCTCGCGTGCGCGCAGGCGGCCGGCCTGCCCGCGTTCAACACCAGCCCGGGCCCGAACGGCGGCACCACCTATTCGCTGAGCGTGCAGACGATGCTGCTGCTCACGATGCTGTCGTTCCTGCCGGCGATGCTGCTGATGATGACGAGCTTCACGCGCATCATCATCGTGCTGTCGCTGCTGCGCCAGGCGCTCGGCACCGCGACGACGCCGCCGAACCAGGTGCTGGTCGGCCTCGCGATGTTCCTCACCTTCTTCGTGATGTCGCCGGTGCTCGACCGCGCGTACAGCGACGGCTACAAGCCGTTTTCCGACGGCTCGATGCCGATGGAGCAGGCCGTGCAGCGCGGCGTCGCGCCGTTCAAGACCTTCATGCTGAAGCAGACCCGCGAGACCGATCTCGCGCTGTTCGCGAAGATCTCGAAGGCCGCGCCGATGCAGGGCCCGGAAGACGTGCCGCTGTCGCTGCTGGTGCCCGCGTTCGTCACGAGCGAGCTGAAGACCGGCTTCCAGATCGGCTTCACGATCTTCATCCCGTTCCTGATCATCGACATGGTCGTCGCGAGCGTGCTGATGTCGATGGGGATGATGATGGTGTCGCCGTCCACCGTGTCGCTGCCGTTCAAGCTGATGCTGTTCGTGCTGGTCGACGGCTGGCAGCTCCTGATCGGCTCGCTCGCGCAGAGCTTCACGTAAGCGGAGGAAGCGCACGATGACACCCGAACAGGTGATGACGCTGGCGCACCAGGCGATGATGGTCGGCCTGCTGCTGGCCGCCCCGTTGCTGCTGGTCGCGCTCGCGGTCGGCCTTGTCGTGAGCCTGTTCCAGGCCGCGACGCAGATTAACGAATCGACGCTGTCGTTCATCCCGAAGCTGCTCGCGGTGGCCGCGACGCTCGTGATCGCCGGCCCGTGGATGCTGACGACGATGCTCGACTACCTGCGGCAGACGCTGCTGCACGTCGCGACGCTCGGCGCCGGCTGAGCGGCGCGCCAGGCTCCGTTCCGCCACGATGTTCTCGGTTACCTACGCGCAGCTCAACGGCTGGCTGACGGCCTTTCTGTGGCCGTTCGTGCGGATGCTCGCGCTCGTCGCGACGGCACCCGTGGTCGGCCATGCGGCGGTGCCGGTGCGCGTGAAGATCGGCATCGCCGCATTCATGGCGCTGGTCGTCGCGCCGACGCTCGGCGCGATGCCGGGCGTCACGGTGTTCTCCGCGCAGGGCATCTGGATCGTCGTCACGCAGTTCCTGATCGGCGCCGCGATGGGCTTCACGATGCAGATCGTGTTCGCGGCCGTCGAGGCGGCCGGCGACTTCATCGGCCTGTCGATGGGGCTCGGCTTCGCGACTTTCTTCGACCCGCATTCGAACGGCGCGACGCCGGCGATGGGCCGCTTCCTGAACGCGATCGCGATGCTCGCGTTTCTCGCGGTGGACGGCCACCTGCAGGTGTTCGCGGCGCTGGCCGCGTCGTTCCAGACGCTGCCGGTGTCGGCCGACCTGCTGCACGCGCCCGGCTGGCGCACGCTGGCCGCGTTCGGCGCGACCGTGTTCGAAATGGGGCTCCTGCTCGCGCTGCCGGTGGTCGCGGCGCTGCTGATCGCGAACCTCGCGCTCGGGATCCTGAACCGCGCGGCACCGCAGATCGGCATCTTCCAGATCGGCTTTCCGGTCACGATGCTGGTCGGGCTGTTGCTCGTGCAACTGATGATCCCGAACCTCGTGCCGTTCGTGTCGCATCTGTTCGAGATGGGGCTGGATGCGATGGGGCGGGTGTTGATCGGGTGGCGCCAGGCCGCTTGAGCCGCCGATTGCTGGAAAACCCCTAAAAGAACCGCCACCCCGCGAAAGGTTGCAGAAGGTTTCGCCTTCCTATACTCGTCAGGACGATGCAGCAAGCATCGCGCCATACGAATACAACGAAGGAGACGACCCCGATGCGACCCATCCTGCGCACCCTCGCCGTGGCAGCCAGCCTGAACTGCGCGCTCGCCGCTCACCCCGCTTTCGCCGACGACGGCGGCAAGATCACGATCATGGTCGGCGGGATCGCGAAGCTGATCTACCTGCCCGCGCGGCTCACGCAGGAGCTCGGCAACTTCAAGGCCGAAGGGCTCGACGTCGAGCTGCTGTCGCAGCCGGCCGGCGTCGACGCCGAGAACGAGCTGCTGGCGGGCGCCGTGCAGGGCGTCGTCGGCTTCTACGACCATACGATCGACCTCCAGAGCAAGGGCAAGGACGTGAAGGCGATCGCCGTGTTCGGCCAGGTGCCGGGCGAGGTCGAGATGGTGTCGACCAAGGCCGCGCCGACGTTCAAGTCGATGGCCGACGCGAAGGGCAAGACGCTCGGCGTGACGGGCCTCGGCTCGTCGACGAGCTTCCTCACGCAATATCTCGCGCTCGCGCACGGCGTGCCGTCGACGCAGTACACGATGCTGCCGGTCGGCGCCGACGCGAGCTTCATCGCCGCGATCAAGCAGGGCCGCATCGACGCCGGGATGACGACCGAGCCGACGGTGTCCGCGCTCGAGAAGATGGGCGACGCGAAGGTGCTGGTCGACCTGCGCACGCTGGAAGGCACGCGCGCCGCGCTCGGCGGCACCTATCCGGCCGCGAGCCTGTACGTGCAGTCGGCGTGGGCCGATTCGCACAAGGCCGAAGCCACCAAGCTCGCGCACGCGTTCGCGAAGACGATGCAGTTCATCCACACGCACAGCGCCGAGGAGATCGCCGCGAAGATGCCGGCCGACTACCAGAAGGACAAGGCGCTGTACGTGTCCGCGCTGAAGGCATCGCTGCCGATGTACACCGCCGATGCGAAGATGCCGGCCGACGGCCCGGCGACCGTGCTGAAGGTGCTGTCGGCGTTCAACCCGTCGGTGAAGGGCAAGCACATCGACCTGGCGCGCACCTACACCAACGATTTCGTGAACGCGAAGTAATCGATATCGGCGCCGGCGGCGGCGATCCCGTCGCCGCGCGTTCCCCGTTCCGGCCCGGCTGACCGGCCCGGCGCCGCCACGATGCGGCGCCCTCCTCACCCGCAGGACGAATGCGATGACCCAGGCAGTTTCTCCGAGCACACCGGCGATCGAGTTTCGCAATGTGTCGTGCCGCTTCATTTCGCCGGAAGGCAAGGCCACCGTCGCGCTGCGCGACTTCAGCATGAGCGTCGCGCGCGGCGAGTTCATCGCGATCGTCGGGCCGACCGGCTGCGGCAAGTCGACCACGCTGAACCTGATCACCGGGCTGTTGAAACCGGCTTCCGGCGAGGTGCGCGTGATGAACCGCCCGGTCGACGGGATCGATCCGCGCATCGGCTTCGTGTTCCAGGCCGACGCCGTGTTCCCGTGGCGCAACGTGATCGACAACGTCGCGGCGGGCCCGCTGTTTCGCGGCCGCTCGAAGGACGTCGCGTATACGCAGGCCGAGGAATGGATCCGCAAGGTCGGCCTCGACAAATTCACGAAACACTACCCGCACCAGCTCTCCGGCGGGATGAGGAAGCGCGTCGCGCTCGCGCAGACCTTCATCAACCAGCCGGAAATCCTGCTGATGGACGAGCCGTTCTCCGCGCTCGACATGCAGACGCGCACGCTGATGCAGGACGAACTGCTGCAGCTGTGGTCCGCGAACAAGGGCTCGGTCGTGTTCGTCACGCACGATCTCGAGGAGGCGATCGCGCTCGCCGACCGCGTGTTCGTGCTGACCGCGCGCCCCGCGACGCTCAAGCGCGTGTACGAGATCGACCTGCCGCGCCCGCGCGTCACGTCGGAGATTCGCTACGACACGCGCTTCATCGAAATTTCCAAGGACATCTGGCACGACCTGCGCGAAGAAGTGCAGATCGGCTGACAGCAGCAAGGACAGGACAGGAGCATGACCGACATGACGCTTCCCCCCACCGCCATTCCGGCAACGTCGCTCGAGGACGAATCGCGCGCCGCTCAAACCCGGCTGCGACGCCGCCGGCAACTGATCATCGGCCTGCGGATCGCCGTGCTCGTCGTCGTGCTGGGCGGCTGGGAACTCGCCGCACGCCTGAAGTGGATCGATCCGTTCTTCTTCTCGCAGCCGACGCTGATCTTCGCGCAGCTCCAGGACTGGTTCGCCAACGGCACGTCGCAAGGGCCGCTGCTTACGCAGGTCTGGGTGACGCTCGAGGAAACCACGATCGGCTTCCTGATAGGCTCGGTCGCCGGCGTGCTCTGCGGGATCGTGCTCGGCCGCAACAAGCTGATGTCCGACGTGTTCGGCCTCTATATCCAGATCGCGAACTCGATCCCGCGCGTCGTGCTCGGCTCGATTTTCGTGATCGCGCTCGGCCTCGGCATGGCGTCGAAGATTGCGCTGGCCGTCGTGATGGTGTTCTTCGTGGTGTTCGGCAACGCGTTCCAGGGCGTGCGCGAAGCGGACCGCTACCTGATCGCGAACGCGCAAATCCTCGGCGCGTCGCGCCGGCAGATCACCACGTCGGTCGTGATCCCGTCCGCGCTGAGCTGGATTCTCGCGAGCCTGCACGTGAGCTTCGGTTTCGCGCTGGTCGGTGCGGTCGTCGGCGAATTCCTGGGTTCCAAGCAGGGCATCGGCCTGCTAATCTCCACCGCCCAGGGCGCGTTCAACGCGAGCGGCGTGTTCGCGGCGATGATCGTGCTGGCCGTGGTCGCGCTTGCCGCCGACTACCTGCTGACCTGGCTCGAGAAGCGCTTGCTCAAGTGGCGCCCCGCCGCGTTCTGAGCAACGCACGCATCATCGAATGACACGCCCGAACCGCGCCGGTTGCCCCGGCGCGGTTCGGCATTGAGGAGACGGAATGGCGCACAGCCTGCGCGGGCGGCTCTTGTGGTGGCTGCTGCTGCCGCTCGCGGCTTTCGTGCTGATCGCGGGCGCGATGTCGTACGACACCGCGCGGCGCACGGCCGGGCTCGTGCAGGACAGCGCGCTCGTCGCGTCCGCGCGCACGATCGGCGAGGACGTCGAATGGCGCAACGGGCGGCCGGCGGCCGACGTGCCGCCGGCCGCGCTGGAGATCTTCGAATCGCCGTCGGGCGATTCGGTGTTCTACAAGGTGATCGACGGCCACGACCGGCTGCTCGCGGGCAACCCGGCGCTCGCGGTGCCCGGGCGGCACGGGGTCGAGCCGACGCTGTACGACACGTCGCTCGACGGCGTGCGGCTGCGCGCGGCCGCGTACGATCGCCAGCTATACGACGAGGGGCAGATCGAGACGGTCACGGTGATCGTCGCGAAGACGACGCGCTCGTACGACGCAATGGTCGCGACGATCTGGCGGCCGCAGCTCGTGCGCCTGTCGCTGATGCTGGTGCTCGCGATCGTGCTCGTCTATCTCGGCCTCACGCTCGAGCTGCGCCCGCTGATGAAGCTGAAGGACGACGTCGCCGACCGCGGGCCGATGGAACTCGAGCCGATCCGCCCCGAGCGGCTGCAGCACGAGCTGCGGCCGATCGTCGACGCGATCAACCAATGCATCGCGCGGCTCAATACGCATACGGCCACGCAGCGCCGCTTCATCGCCGACGCCGCGCACCAGCTGCGCACGCCGATCGCGGTGCTCGACACGCAGATCCAGTACGCGCAGCAGCGCGACCACGACGATCGCGAGCTGGCGTCGGTGCTCGACAGCATGCAGCGCAGCAGCCGCAAGATGGCCGACGTGACCGACAAGCTGCTGCTGCTCGCGCACGCGGAAGCGACGCCGTCGACGCTGCTCACGCATCGCGTCGATCTCGCCGCCGTCGTATCGAGCGTGCTCGAGGAAACGATCGTGCTCGCGCAGCAGCGCGACATCGACCTCGGCGCCGATCTCGGCGAACGGCTCGACGTCGCGGGCAGCGACAGCCTGCTGACCGCGCTGGTGATGAACCTCGTCGACAACGCCGTGCGCTATACGCAGCCGGGCGGCTGCGTGACGGTCGCGGCACGGCGCGACGGCGCCGCGGTCGTGCTGGACGTGGTCGACAACGGCCCCGGCATTCCGGCCGAAGCGCGGCCGCACGTGTTCAAGCGGTTCTACCGCGTGTCGGCCGACACCGAAGGCTCGGGCCTGGGCCTCGCGATCGTCCGCGAGATCGCGCAGGCGCACGGCGGCAGCGCGTCGCTCGCGCCGGGCCCCGGCAATCGCGGTATCGTCGTGACTGTGCGGCTGCCCGCGTACGATTGAAGAGTGCCCCCAAACCTGTCGCTGCGCGCCAGGCCCCCCGAGGGGACTTCCTGCGGGCGGGAAACTTGGGGCGGCCCGGCGTTTCCTTGAAGAGATGAAGTCGCCATGAAACTCCTGCTGGTCGAAGACAACGCCGAACTCGCGCACTGGATCGTGAACCTGCTGCGCGGCGAGGATTTCGCGGTCGACTGCGTCGGCGACGGCGAGCGCGCCGATACCGTGCTGAAGACCGAGCGCTACGACGCGGTGCTGCTCGACATGCGGCTGCCGGGCATCAGCGGCAAAGAAGTGCTCGCGCGATTGCGGCGCCGCAACGACAACGTGCCGGTGCTGATGCTGACCGCGCACGGCTCGGTCGACGACAAGGTCGACTGCTTCGGCGCGGGTGCCGACGACTACGTGGTCAAGCCGTTCGAATCGCGCGAGCTGGTTGCGCGGATCCGCGCGCTGATCCGCCGGCAGGCCGGCGTCGGCACGACGCAGCTCGTGTGCGGTGATCTCGTCTATGCGTTCGGCACGCGTGAATTCCGCTGCGGCGACACGGTGCTCGCGCTGCGCCGCCGCGAGCATGCGATTCTCGAAACGCTGATGCTGCAGCAGAACAAGACGGTATCGAAGGCGCGGCTGATGGACAGCGTGTTCGCGCTCGACGACGAGCCGAGTGCCGACGCGATCGACATCTACATTCACCGGCTGCGCAAGCATCTCGCGCTCAGCACGGCCGAGATCATCACGCTGCGCGGGCTCGGCTATATCCTGCGCGCGAAGACCGCGCAGGACTGATGGCGCGGCCCCCGGCATCGATTCGCAGCACGTAATGTTGTTTTGGCAGCCCGCGGGCTGCCCGCCTGCCCGATTCCCGATTATTGCGATTTCGGTGTTTTCACCGATCCGATTCTTTCCTCCGGGAAAGCGGCGTGAAGGATTGCCCCCTCTACGATGCTATGCGTCGGCCCTCTCGCTGTGGTCGGCAACAATCGGCATACATTACGTACTGCCAACAAACAGATTTCAATGCGGCAGCTCGGAGGAGACGATCTTGAAACGAAAAACCCTTGCCCTTTCCATCGCGGCGGCAGGCCTGTGCGCCGGCACCCAGGCGCAGGCGCAGTCGAGCGTGCAGCTTTACGGCCTGATGGACCTGAGCTTTCCGACCTACCGGACCCACGCCGACGCCAACGGCAACCATGTGATCGGCATGGGCAACGAAGGCGAGCCGTGGTTCAGCGGCAGCCGCTGGGGCCTGCGGGGCGCCGAGGACATCGGCGGCGGCACGAAGATCATCTTCCGCCTCGAAAGCGAATTCGTGGTCGCGAACGGCCAGATGGAAGACGAGGGCCAGATCTTCGACCGTGACGCGTGGGTCGGCGTCGAGGACGAGCGCTTCGGCAAGCTGACGGCCGGCTTCCAGAACACGATCGCGCGCGACTCGGCGGCGATCTACGGCGACGCGTACGGCTCCGCGAAGCTGACGACCGAGGAAGGCGGCTGGACCAACTCGAACAACTTCAAGCAGATGATCTTCTACGCGGCCGGCCCGACCGGCACGCGCTACAACAACGGTGTCGCGTGGAAGAAGCTGTTCAGCAACGGCATCTTCGCGAGCGCCGGCTACCAGTTCAGCAACTCGACGCAGTTCGCAACCGGCTCCGCGTACCAGGTCGCGCTTGGCTACAACGGCGGGCCGTTCGCCGTGTCGGGCTTCTACAACCACGTGAACCACGGCGGCTTCACGAACCAGACGTTCTCGGTCGGCGGCAACTACGCGTTCAGCATCGTGCGCCTGAATGCCGGCTACTTCCGCTACAACGGCGACCAGGGCTCGCTCGGCCAGCGCCACGACGATTCGTGGACCGTGTCGATGAAGATCGCGCCGAAGGGCGCGCTCGACTACGAGCTCGGTTATCAGCAGATGCGTATCAAGAACGCCGCGTACAACGCCGACGGCTTCACGCCGAACGCGAACCTCGGCGCGTTCAGCCTGACCAACGGCGTCGGCAACGGCTTCAAGGAGACGATCTACGGATCGGTGTTCTACCACCTGAGCAAGCGCACCGAGCTGTACCTGGCCGGCGACTACATGAGGCTGCATGGCGGCTACAAGGTGTCGTCGACGTTCGGCGCGAAGAACCAGCTCGAACTGACGTCGGGCATCCGCACGCGCTTCTGACCGGAGGGCCGGCCATCCGGGCGGGGCCCGCCGGGCTCCGCCACACCCTCCATCCGGGATTCTCCATGCTGGCACGGCGGCGCATCGCGCTGACCGTGCCCTTTTTTTCGTCGTTTTTTCGTCGTTTTCGGCCTGTGCAGAGCCCCCGGGGAACGCCGGTCGGCCGCCGCCGCGACCAGCGGCCCGAAGCCGCTTGCGGCCCGTCCGGCGGGCGATCGCGGCCGATGCGCGCACGATGCCCTCACATCGGTGCTTGACCTGCGCCGACCGACTCGCTAGCGTTTCGGGTTTGCCCGGGTGGCCATTGCCGCCGGTGCCGTGAGTGCGCCCGACGTCCTGGCGCACGCGGCCGGGCTCCGATGGAAAAAACGATGCAGAAACTCGATGCGGCGAGCCCGCAGGCGATGTCGACGGATTTCACCGCCGACAACGTCGCGCGCCTGAAGGCGCTGTTCCCCGAACTCGTGACCGAAGGCCCGGACGGCGCGTCGGTCGACGTCGACGTGCTGAAGGCGCTGGTCGGCGAGCGCACCGTCGGCGACGCCGACGAGCGCTACGGCTTCCACTGGCACGGCAAGCGCAGCGCGCGCCAGGCCGCGCTCACGCCGTCGACGGGCACGCTGCGCCCGTGCCCTGCCGACAGCGTGGCATGGGACGACACGCGCCACCTCGTGATCGAGGGCGACAACCTCGACGTGATGAAGCTGCTGCACAAGAGCTACGCGGGCAAGGTGAAGCTCGTCTACATCGACCCGCCGTACAACACCGGCAGCGATTTCGTCTATCCGGACGACTTCAGCGACAGCATCCGCCACTACCTGGCGATGACGGGCCAGACCGACGGCGGCGTGAAGCGCAGCACCAACACCGAGGCGAACGGCCGGTTCCACACCGACTGGCTGAACATGATGTATCCGCGCCTGAAGCTCGCGCACGCGCTGCTGTCCGACGAAGGGCTGATCGCCGTGCACATCGACGAGCACGAGGTGCATGCGCTCGTGCTGATGCTGCGCGAGATCTTCGGCGAGGAGAACGAACTCGGCGTGGCCGTGTGGGACAAGCGCAACCCGAAGGGCGATGCGCGCGGCGTCGCGTACCAGCACGAATCGCTGGTGCTGTTCGCGCGCAACGCCGAAACGCTGCTCGAACAGGCGCCGCTGAAGCGCCCGAAGCGCAACGCGCAGCGCATGCTCGATGCCGCGCACGACGCGGTGTACCGCAGCGGCAACGCGAAAGACGCGCAGAAGGCCTACCGTGCGTGGATGAAGGCGCAGACCAACCTGTCGGGCGGCGAGGTGATGTACGACCGGCTGTCGGCCGACGGGCGCGTGTACCGCCTCGTGTCGATGGCGTGGCCGAACAAGAAGAAGGCGCCGGACGAGTATTTCACGCCGCTGATCCACCCGGTCACCGGCAAGCCGTGCGCGATGCCGGCGCGCGGCTGGCGCAACCCGCCCGCGACGATGCAGGCACTGATCGAGCGCGGCCAGATCGAATTCGGTCCGGATGAAACCACGCAGCCGCAGCGGATCTACTACCTCGACGAGAACATGTACGAGAACGTGCCGTCGGTGCTGCCGTTCGCCGGCTCCGACGACGCGCTGCTGAAGACGCTCGGCATCCCGTTCGACCAGCCGAAGCCGGTCGATTTCGCGGCGGCCGTGATCGGCTGGTGCACGCGCGGCGACGACATCGTGCTCGACTGCTTCGCCGGCTCCGGCTCGACCGGCCACGCGGTGATGCAGGTGAACGCGACCGACGGCGGCGCGCGCCGCTACATCCTCGTGCAGCTGCCCGAGGCGCTCGACCGCCGCGACAAGACGCAGCTCGCGGCCGCCGATTTCTGCGCGAAGCTGAAGAAGCCGCTGACGCTCGCGGAAATCACGAAGGAGCGCCTGCGCCGCACCGCGCAGCAGGTCGCGCGCGACTACCCGGAAAGCTATGGCGATCTCGGCTTCCGCGTGTACCGGCTCGACACGACCAACGTGATCGAATGGGATCCGCGCCGCGACGACTTCGACCACGCGCTGTTCGCATCCGTCGAGCACGTGAAGACCGGCCGCAGCGAGGACGACCTGCTCGCCGAGCTGACGCTGAAGCTCGGTCTCGACCTGTGCACGCCGGTCGAGCATCACCCGGTCGCGGGCAAGACCGTGCACCTGATCGGCCGCTCGATCGTCGCGTGCTTCGACGCGCGCATCGCGCGCGACGACGCGGGCCCGCTCGCCGACGGCATCGTCGCGCTGCTCGACGCGACGGGTGCCACGCGCGACGTCACGTGCCTGTTCCGCGACAGCGGCTTCGTCGACGACGTCGCGAAGCTCAATCTCGCCGCGCTGCTCGAACAGCACGGCGTGAAGCGCGTGCGGAGCCTGTGATGCGGCTGCATTTCGAAGCGGATCTCGACTACCAGCGCGAGGCGATCGACGCCGTCTGCGACCTGTTTCGCGGCCAGGAATCGTATCGCGGCGACTTCAGCGTGCTCGCGAACGCCGCGCCCGGCACGACCGCCGCCGCGCAAGGCTCGCTCGGCTTCGCGGTGTCGGAGCAAGGCGTCGGCAACCGGCTGTCGCTGACCGACGACGCGCTCGCGCGCAACCTCGCCGACGTGCAGCTGCGCGGCGGGCTGCCGCCGTCCGGCCTGCCCGGCTCGCGCGACTTCACCGTCGAGATGGAGACCGGCACCGGCAAGACCTATGTGTACCTGCGCACGATCTTCGAGCTGAACCGCCGCTATGGCTTCACGAAGTTCGTGATCGTCGTGCCGTCGATCGCGATCAAGGAAGGCGTGCACAAGACGCTCGCGATCACCGAGGACCATTTCCGCGCGCTGTACGCGGGCGTGCCGTACGACTACTTCCTGTACGACTCCGCGAAGCTCGGCCAGGTGCGCCACTTCGCGGCGAGCGCGACGATCCAGATCATGGTGATGACGGTCGCCGCAATCAACAAGAAAGAGATCAACAACCTCTATAAAGACAGCGAGAAGACCGGCGGCGAGAAGCCGATCGACCTGATCCGCGCGACGCGGCCGATCGTGATCGTCGACGAGCCGCAAAGCGTCGACGGCGGGCTCGAAGGGCGCGGGCGCGAAGCGCTTGCCGCGATGGCGCCGCTCTGCACGCTGCGCTATTCGGCCACGCACGTCGACCGTCACCACATGGTGTACCGGCTCGACGCGGTCGACGCGTACGAGCGCAAGCTCGTCAAGCAGATCGAGATCGCGTCGGCGATCGTCGAGGATGCGCACAACAAGCCGTACGTGCGGCTCGTCGGCGTGTCGAACCGGCGCGGCGCGATCAGCGCGCGCGTCGAGCTCGATGTCGCGACCGCGGCCGGCGTGAAGCGCCAGCTCGTGACGGCGACCGACGGCGACGACCTCGAACGCCTGACCAAGCGCGCGCTGTATGCAGGGCTGCGGATCGGCGAAGTGCATGCGGTGAAGGGCGCCGAGTACGTCGAGCTGCGCCATCCGGAAGGTGAGGCGTTCCTGTCGCTCGGCGAGGCGTTCGGCGACATCGACACGCTCGCCGTGCAGCGCGAGATGATCCGCCGCACGATCCGCGAGCATCTCGACAAGGAATTGCGCCTCGCCGAGCGCGGCGTGAAGGTGCTGTCGCTGTTCTTCGTCGATTCGGTCGAACGCTATCGCCGCTACGACGAGCACGGGATGCCGGTGAAGGGCGACTACGCGCTGATCTTCGAAGAAGAATATGCGCGCGCGGCGCGCGTGCCGGCCTACCGTGCGCTGTTCGACGGCGTCGACGTCGCGCTCGAAGTCGAGCGCGCACACAACGGCTACTTCTCGATCGATCGCAAGGGCGGCTGGACCGACACGAGCGAGAGCAGCGCCGCGGCCCGCGAGAACGCGGAGCGCGCGTACGGCCTCATCATGCGCGAGAAGGAAGCGCTGCTGTCGTTCGACACGCCGCTGAAGTTCATCTTCTCGCACTCGGCGCTGAAGGAAGGCTGGGACAACCCGAACGTGTTCCAGATCTGCACGCTGCGCGACATCCAGACCGAACGCGAGCGCCGCCAGACGCTCGGCCGCGGGCTGCGCCTCGCCGTCGACCAGGACGGCGAACGCGTGCGCGATCCGGGCGTGAACACGCTCACCGTGATCGCGACCGAGCGCTACGAGTCGTTCGCGGAGAACCTGCAGAAGGAAATCGAGGCCGATACGGGCATCCGTTTCGGCATCGTCGAGGAACACCAGTTCGCGGCGCTGCCGGTGCAGGAAGGCGACGGGCCCGCGCACGCGCTCGGCATCGAGCTGTCGCGCGTGCTGTGGACGCATCTGCACGAGCAGGGTTACGTCGACGCGCAGGGCAAGGTGCTCGACCGGCTGAAGGATGCGCTGCGCCAGAGCGCGCTCGTGCTGCCCGCGGCGTTCGAGACGCTGCGCGCGCCGATCGTCGCGACGCTGCGCAAGCTGTCGGGCCGCTTCGCGGTGCGCAATGCGGACGAGCGGCGCGCGATCGCGTTGCGGCGCGATGCGTCGGGCAAGGCCGTCGTGTTCGGCGACGACTTCCGCGCGTTGTGGGACCGTATCCGCCATCGCACCGTGTACAGCGTCGAGTTCGACAACGCGAAGCTCGTGCGCGACTGCACGGCCGCGCTGCGCGACGCGCCGGACATCGCACGCGCACGGCTGCAGTGGCGCAAGGCCGAGATCGACATCGGCAAGGCCGGCATCGAGGCGATCGAGGTGGCCGGCGCCGGCACGGTGCTGATCGACGAAGGCGAGCTGCCGCTGCCCGACCTGCTCACCGAACTGCAGGACCGCACGCAGCTCACGCGCCGCTCGCTCGCGACGATCCTGGCCGACAGCGGCCGGCTCGACGATTTCCGCGTGAATCCGCAGCAGTTCATCGCGCTGGCCGCCGATGCGATCAACCGCTGCAAGCGGCTCGCACTGGTTGCCGGCATCGCGTACCGGAAGCTCGGCGAGCGCCACGTGCATGCGCTCGAGTCGTTCGAGAGCGAGGCGCTGACCGGTTATCTGCGCAACCTGCGGCCGGATGCGCGGAAGTCGATCCACGAGGCCGTCGTGTGCGAGACCGACGCGGAGCGCGCGTTCGCCGATGCGCTGGAAGCGCATGACGGCGTGAAGCTGTACGCGAAGCTGCCCGCATGGTTCCGCGTGCCGACGCCGCTCGGCAGCTATCACCCCGACTGGGCGGTGCTCGCGGAGCAGGATGGCGGCGAGCGGCTGTACTTCGTCGTCGATACGCCGAACGCCGACGGCGACGTGACGAGCGAGCACGAGCGCGCGAAGCTCGCGTGCGGCGAAGCGCATTTCCGGGCGCTGGTGGACGGCGGAGCGGCCGCGCGGTTCGTGCGCGTCAGGCAGGCCGACGCGTTGTTCGAGCCTGTTGCAGCCGTCGCGCCGCTGGCGGGCGCGGGACGCTGAAACGAAGGGCGGCGACGAGCCGCCCTTTTTTCATGGAGCGGGCCGCGGCGCTGCTGCGATGCTCGCGTATGCGGGAGCGAATCCGCCTGTCATTCGCGTGAAAGCGTTTCGTATCCTCGCGCGTTCGTGCGTGCGGTTACGGCTGGTTGCAAATCGGGGGCGATGCGCGACGAGCACGCGACTCAGCGCGGCGCGCCCCTTGGTCCGCTGCCAATGAAGAAGCGCACCGAAGCGCCCTTCTTCCGCATGCGTGCGCCGCGCTTACAGCGTGTGGCCGAATGCGTTCCGGTGCGCGTGGTGCGTGGACTTCGATGCATGCGCGGTGTGCCCGTGCGAGCGCCCGTGACCGCTGTCCGGCTGCGCGCCGGCACGATCGGCGATCGAATCGGAGCGATCGGCTGCGCGCGACAGGCCCTTGTCGCGGTCGCCCGCGTGCATGCCGTTCGAGTTGCTCAGCGCTTGACCGCTCATGTGGCCGGCGGACATGCCGCCCGCATTCCCACCCATGCCGCCCATCCCACCGGCACCATGGCCGCCGCCGTTGCCACCACCACCGCCATTGCCGCCGGCGGCCGCCTGTGCGGAAACGGCGCCGAGTGCGAGCAGCGCAGCTGCGAGCACGGACAGATATCGTTGCGTTTTCATTGTTTGCTCCCTGGAGCGCGTTCGAGTGACTGCATTCTAGGAACGCGCGCGATTCGTGCGGCGCGGCGTTGTAAATGATCGTAACGGCGCGCTTTCGTCAGATCAATTCGCCGGCGTTCGGCACGCTTGATGAACCGTCCGGCCAGCCGCCACCCAACAAGGGAAATGAAAGGCGGAGACGGCGCGATCGCGCCGTTCCGCCGGTGGCTACGCTTACTGCGCCGGCTGCACGCCCTGCGCGGCCAGTTCCTGCTCGTGCTTCTTCGCCATGTGGTGGCCCACGATACAGCCGCCGACCGCGCCGACCACGGCGTGATGTCCCGCGTAGTGGCCGGCGACGCCGCCCACCACCGCGCCCTTCATGCAGCCCGCCGCGTGCGCGCTGCCGATCGTTGCGAGCGCGACGACGGCGGCCGCTGCGCTATACCTGATGTGTCGAATGGGCATCATGCGATCACGCTCCTCTCATCGTCGTGCTCAGTGTCCTCGTAAACCGGTTGCCCGGTTCAGTTCCAGCGGCCGCGCCAGCCGTCGCCGTCACGCCAGCCGCGCTCGCGCCACTCGTGCTCGCGCCATTCACGACGGCGCCATTCGTGTTCGCGCCATTGACGCTCACGCCAGTCGTCATCGCGATAGTAGCCAACCGGCGCGTACGTCACCGGCGGCGGCGCGACGTAGACCGGCGCCGGCGCCGCATAGACGCCGGGCACACCGATGCCGACCGACAGGTCGACGTGGGCCGATGCGACGCCCGAAGCTGCCAGCGCCGCTACACCGAGAACTGCACCGAGAATAAGTTTCTTGCTCATTTCGCGACTCCCTGCACGTGTCGTGCGTCATGTGACTACGGTTCGGAGTCTAGGCACCAGGGGCGGACACAGGTGAAACCGGGATGCGAGACCGGTAACGGACGTTTACGGATGGGCGCGAAGCCTTGCGGGACAAGGGTGACGAGCGATTCGACGCGCCGTTGCAACGACGCATCGAATCGGGAGAGTCGGGAAATTTTGCCGGCGCGCGGGCCGGCGACGCAGACCGCACGCGTCCCGCACACACACCGTGCGAGCGGATCGCGACGACGTTACGCGCGGATATCGTCGACGCTGCGCAGCCAGTGCACGCTGAACAGGTTGTCCGCGTCGGTCCATACGGTGTCGGGCTCGAAGCCCGCACGCCGCGCGATCGCATGGAAGCCGTCGATCGTGAACTTGTGCGAGTTCTCCGTGTGGATGCGTTCGCCGGCCTCGAAGCGGAACGCGTGGCCGCGCACGTGCACCGTCTGCGCGATATCGCTGACGAGATGCATCTCGATGCGCTGCCGCTCGCGATCGTAGAACGCGCAATGCGAGAACGCGTCGAGATCGAAATCCGCGCCGAGCTCCGCGTTCGCGCGGGCGAGCAGGTTCAGGTTGAACTGGGCGGTCACGCCCTGCGCGTCGTTGTACGCGTGATGCAGCGTGCGTTCGTCCTTCACGAGATCCGCACCGACCAGCAGGCCGCCGCCGCGCAACAACCGCACGGCGTCGCGCAGGAACGTATCGGCTTCCTCCGGCGAGAAGTTGCCGATCGTCGAGCCGGGAAAGAAGCCGATGCGCCGGCGTGGCGTGCCGGTCAGCTCGGCCAGCTGCTCGGCCTTCGTATAGTCGGCCGCGAGCGGCGCGACGTCGAGCCACGGATACGCGGCACGCAGCCGCGCGGCCGCGCCGTGCAGGTAGTCGGCCGAGATATCGATCGGCACGTAGCGCGCCGGCGCGTTCGCGTAGTTGTCCGCGCACGCGTCGAGCAGCACGCGGATCTTCTCGAGCGAGCCCGCGCCGAATTCGACGATGTCTGCATGCGGGCCGACGCGCCGCACGATCTCGGCCGCGCGATCGCGCAGGATCCCGAGTTCGGTCCGCGTCGGGTAATACTCAGGCAGTTCGCAGATGCGATCGAACAGCGCGGAGCCGGCCGCATCGTAGAAGTATTTCGGCGGAATGCTGCGCGGCGTGCGCGACAACCCGTCGATCAGGTCGCGCTCGAACGCGCTCGGCCGCGCATCGCGGGCGGGTTGCAGGCCACCGCTCGTGGCCGTCAGATCAGACGTCTCGCGCAAGTCGCACTCCCGTGAATTGCCAGCGCGCGGCCGGCGGAAAGAAATTGCGGTACGTCGGCCGTTCGTGCCCCGACGGGGTCGCGATGCTGCTGCCGCGCAGGACCTGCTGACCGACCATGAACTTGCCGTTGTATTCGGCAGCGACGCCCGCGAGCGGCCGAAAGCCCGGATACGGCTCGTAGGACGAACGCGTCCACTGCCATACGTGCCCGAGCATCTGCGCGATGCCATCCGCGCCGAACGCGGCCTCCCATTCGAATTCCGTCGGCAGGCGTGCGCCGGCCCATTCCGCGTACGCCGCCGCTTCGTAGAAGCTCACGTGACACACGGGCGCATCGGGCGCGAGCGGCTCCACGCCGTGCAGGCCGAACGCGCGCCAGGCGTGTGCGGCTGTCGGATCACCGTCGTCGCCGGGAATCCAGTACGCGGGCCCTTGCCACCCTTCCCGCTGCACCGTCGCCCAGCCGTCGGACAGCCAGTATTCGGGGCGTGCATAGCCACCGTCCGCGACGAAGGCTGCGAATTCGGCATTCGTTACGAGACGGTTCGCGATCTCGCACGGGCGCACGAGCGCGGTATGGCGCGGCCGTTCGTTGTCGAACGAGAACGCGGCGCCATCGTGGCCGATCTCGACAAGCCCGCCCGGCTGATGCAGCCAGCGCAACGGGCCGGCATCGCCCGCGGCCAGGGCCGCGTGCCCGGCGTGCGCATCAGCGCCGTTGCGCGGCCGGAACGCGGGCTTCAGCGGGTTGCACGAGAACGCATGCAGCATGTCCGTGACGATCAGCTCCTGATGCTGCTGTTCGTGATGCAGACCGAGTTCGATCTCGGGCGCGATCGTGGCGAGCAACGCCGGATCGGCAACGTCGAGCGCGCGCAGCATCGCATCGTCGACGTACTGCCGGTACGCGCGCACCTCATCGAGCGACGGACGCGTGAGCAGCCCGCGCTGCGGCCGCGGATGGCGCGGGCCGAGCGCTTCGTAATAGGAATTGAAGAGGAACTGGAACGCGTCGTCGAACGGCGCGTAGCCGCGCACGCGGCGCATCAGTACGACGGTTTCGAAGAACCAGGTCGTATGTGCGAGATGCCATTTCACCGGACTCGCGTCGGGCATCGACTGCACGGCCTGGTCTTCGGCGGACAGCGTCGCGGTCAACGCGATGCTATGGGCGCGCACGTCCTGGTAACGGCGCTGAAGCTGGGATGCAAGGAGGCTCATCGGTTTACCGTTCACGTCGCGATTCGCTGCGTTGCGTTGCCGGAAAAAGGAAAGCCTTGCGCTCGAATGCGCGCGGCTGACGTGCGACCTTCATTGCTGCGTCGTCGGGCAGCCGGCGCGCGCGCCGGGCCGCTGGTGCGGCGTGACTTCATCTGCCCGTGCAAAACAGTATGGGCCAGAAATGTGAACGTCGCGAATCGGATTTCGGGTGAAACAGACGCGAAAGAAAAATGAAAGCATCGATCATGCGCGGGGCGGCGGCGTGACGAACCGTCGATGTCCGTCATGACGGGGCTCGGAGGGTGAATGCAATGTGTATGCCTGCGGGATTCGCCATGCCGAAGCCTCATGACATCCACGCCGGCGTCATGAAAGATCGGATGACACGGGTTCGCCACGGGAGCAGCACCATGGAATCGAAATCGGCATGGGTCCGCGCGGCGGTGTCGCGGACCTCGACACCGCCGTTCAACCGCTCTGCCCTCCGCGTGCTTCCCGGCTTTTGAAAAATTTTTTGCGTCGATGTCACAGGCGCGGAGGGCTCGCTCGTCATATCGCCGGAACCCACACGAAAGGAGAAGGAACCATGACTGCGAAACTCAATCCGTTTGCCGCCGCTCCCGCATTGATGAAGAACTGGATGGCCGTCTCGGTCGCCGCTGCCGGGAGCCTCGAGGCGACGCTGATCGAGCTGGTCAAGATCCGCGCGTCGCAAATCAACGCGTGCGCGAACTGCCTTAACATGCACACCGTCGAGGCGCGCGAGCAAGGCGAGACCGAGCAGCGCATCAACCTGCTGGCCGCATGGCGTGAAGCGCCCTGCTACACCGACCGCGAACGTGCGGCGCTCGGCTGGACCGACGCGCTCACGCGGCTGTCGGAAGGCCATGGCGCGCACGAGGCCGCGTATGCGGCGCTGAGCGAGCACTTCAGCCAGGAGGAACAGGTGAAACTCACCGTGATGATCAACGTGATCAACGGCTGGAACCGGCTGGCCGTCGGCTTCGGGCTGTGGATCGATCCGGCCGAGGCGAAGGCCGCTGCCGCGAAGATGGTGGCGTGATGACCCACCTCGATCCGGCCGCCGGCAGCGCCGCAGACCGGGCCGACGCAGCGGCGAGCTTCGACCCGCTGCGTCGCACGCTGATGCGCGTCGCGTACCGGATGCTCGGTTCCGTCGCGGACGCCGAGGACATGGTGCAGGAGGCGTTCATCCGCTGGATGGACGTCGACCGCACCGAGGTGCGCGTGCCCGAGGCGTTCCTGCGCCGCATGGTGATGCGCATGTGCCTCGACCAGCTGAAGTCCGCGCGGCACCAGCGCGAGACCTACATCGGTCCGTGGCTGCCCGAGCCGGTCGTCGAGGAAGATGAACAGGAGGACGTCACGCTGCCTCTGATGCTCGCGCTCGAACGGTTGTCGCCGCTCGAACGTGCGGCGTTCCTGCTGCACGACGTGTTCGGCCTCGCGTTCGACGAGATCGCGACGACGATCCAGCGTGACCCGGCCGCCTGCCGGCAGCTCGCCGCGCGGGCGCGCACGCATGTGCGCGAGGCGCGGCCGCGGTTTCACGTCGAGAAGCAGCGCGGGATCGCGCTGGCCGAGGCGTTTTTCGCGGCGTCACGCAGCGGCGACATGCGCGCGCTCGGCGCGATGCTCGCCGAGGACGTGAGCCTGCATTCGGACGGCGGCGGCAAGCGCACGGCGGCGGGCAAGCCGGTGTTCGGCTTCGAGCGCGTGATGAAGGTGCACGCGTACCTCGCCGAGCTGTTCGCCACGCATGCGTCGAAGCTCGTGCGCGCGGGGTTCATCAACGGGCTGCCGGGGTTCGTCACACTGGAAGCGGATGGCGAGCTACAGACCACGGCACTCGAGATCGAGGACGGGAAGGTCGTCGCGATCTATGTCGTGCGGAATCCTGACAAGTTGAAGCATCTGCATTGATGCGTGACGAGCGGGGGCTTTGCGACCGCTTTTCGTGCTCTGCGCCCTGCTTTTGCCCACTGCCGGCTGCCTGTCGTACATGGATCGCACACGATGCATCTGCACATGCCTGCGCAGTTTCGGCCGCAAAAAGAAAAACGCCACGCGATGTTGCCGCGTGGCGTTTGTATGTTGGCGAGCCGGATTGCCTGTAGGCAATGCGAGCTGCCAGACCCCTTCATTTTGTTCGTTGGTAGGCTCGATTGGATTCGAACCAACGACCCCCACCATGTCAAGGTGGTGCTCTAACCAACTGAGCTACGAGCCTAAGAAGCCGCGAATTATAGAGAGGGTTTTGGAGGTGCGCAAGTCCCTTCGTGAAAATTTTTTGAATCGGGGAGGATGCGTTGGGGGATCGTCCGGCGCTCGAGGCAAACCGCAATCGCATCCGGGTTCATCCTCACTGCGACGTCTCCCCGGGCCCGGGTACGTTCCGTCATAATGGATTCGTCGCGAATCCGGGGCCGGGGGTTGCGAACGACAATCAAGAGCAGGAACCGGCCCAATCCGGTCACGGGGAACAGGCGCGCGCGATGCACGATCCGCCCGCCACCTTGCATGAACCAGTAGCGCCTCGTGACGACGGCAGACCGCAATGCACGCGTAACGATATCGGGGTGGGTATGGTCGCGCTCAATCTGGTAATTCCCTGCTTCAACGAAGAAGCCGTGTTGCCGGAAACCGTACGCCGGCTCACGATCCTGCTTGACCAGCTTACCCGCGACGGCATCATTGACGGCGCGAGCGGCGTAACCTTCGTCGACGACGGTTCGCACGACCGGACCTGGTCCCTCATCGAAGGCTTCCATGCCGCCGATCCACGTATCCACGGCCTCAAGCTGTCGCGCAACCACGGGCACCAGAACGCATTGCTTGCCGGGCTCATGAGAGTCAACGGCGACGTGCTGATCAGTCTCGACGCCGATCTCCAGGACGACCTCGATGCGATTCCGCGCATGCTGCGCGAATACCAGTCCGGCGCCGAGATCGTATTCGGCGTGCGGCAGCGTCGTGACAGCGACGGCTTCTTCAAGCGCGTCAGCGCGCGCAGCTACTACCGGCTGCTGCGCCGCTTCGGCGTCGACATCTTGCCGGATCACGCGGACTTCCGCCTGATGAGCCGCCGGGCGATCGAAGAATTGCGCGGCTTCCGCGAGGTCAACCTGTTCCTGCGCGGCATCGTGCCGCTGCTGGGCTTCCGTACCGCGATCGTCCGATACGACCGGCAGCCGCGCTTCGCCGGCGAAAGCAAATACCCACTGGCGAGGATGATCCTGCTCGCATCGGACGGCGTCGCGTCGTTTTCGACGAAGCCGCTGCAATGGAGCGCATACGTTGGCGCCCTGCTTGCGCTGGCCTCGACCGCGTTCGGCATCTGGGCGCTGTCGATCCGGTTGTTCACCGACCGTTCGGTGCCCGGTTGGGCGTCCACCGTGATTCCGATGTACTTTCTCGGCGGCCTGCAGTTGCTGTTCCTCGGCGTGATCGGCGGCTATGTCGCGAAGATCTATTCGGAGACGAAGCAGCGCCCGCGCTTCATCGTCGAGAAGACGCTATGACGGGCCATCGGTCCTGTCGCGCAACGACCCGGCATGAGGCCGGCGGCGGTATTTCACGGGGGCTCGTGCAATGGATGACAGCACGGTAAGCGGCCGCCTGCCGCGTGCGTGGCCATATCGCGCAGCCGATCGCGCGTTGCGCGCGTTGTTCGTTGCGACGGTCGCCGCGGCCGGCCTGCTGTTCTGGCTCGCGCCGCACCCGCCGATGGTCGATCTTCCGCAGCATGCGGCGCAGGTCGCCACGCTGCACGACATGCTGCGCGGCCAGTCGCCATGGGCGCCATTGCTGCGGATCAACCTGTTTACGCCTTACCTGCTCGGCTATGGCGCGGCGGCACTGCTTTCGTTCGTGATGCCGGTCGCGGCTGCGTTCAAGGTCATGCTGACCCTGTCGTTCTATGGTTTCGTCGCCGCGTACCTCGCACTGCGCCGGCGTCTCGGTACGGACCCGCGCCTCGACTGGCTGTGCGTGCCCGGGTTCTTCGGCTTCGCGTACGAGTTCGGTTTCTACTCGTACCTCGTCGCCGTACCGGTCGCGATGATCTTCCTGGCGCTCGCGCTCGACTATGCCGGGCGGCCGACAGCCCGCCGCGGCGCAGTGCTGGTGCTCGTGAATCTCGCGCTGTTTTTCTCGCACGGACTACTCTTCGTGTTCGCGAACGCGATCGGCGTGCTGTTCCTGCTCGTGCGCCTGCGCCGGACCAGCATGTTGCCGCGCGTGCTGCTCGCCTCGTGGCCGTATGCGATCCTCGCCTCCGTCACCGTGCTGTACGCGGCGTTGCATCGTGACGTCGATCTGACGCCGATGTATCCGTTCACCGTGATGTGGGGGATCAGCCCAGTCGTGCGCGTGTTCGCGGCCGTGCTCTATCCGTGGGGTGTCGCCGGCGACAGCCGTTCGCTGCTGGCATTCCTGCTGATCGCTGCCGCACCGTTCCTGATGGCATCGAAACCGAACCGGCAGGTCGCCGCCTATGTACCGGCGATCATCGTGACCATCGTCTGGTTTACGGTGCCGCTGTTCGCGATCAACACGTTTTTCCTGTATCCGCGCTTTGCGCTGTTCCTGTTTCCGTTTTATGCGCTGATGTTCCGGGCGCCCGCACCGGTGGAACCCGGCCGACGAATGCCGCAGCTCGCGCTGATGACGCAGTTGGTCCTTGCCGTGGTCTGCGCCGGTTTCATCGTTCAGCAAGGTGTCCGCGCGCTGCGCTTCGCCGACGAGAGCGCTGATTTCGACGTGGTTGCCAACGCGATCGAACCCGCGCAGCGCGGCCTTGCGATCATCGTCGACAGGACGAGCCCGGCCGCCGGCAACCCGTATGCCTACGAGAACTTCGCGCTCTGGTATCAGGCCGAGCACCACGGATTCGTCGATTTCAATGCCGCGCGGTTTCCGCCGCAGATCGTCCGCTTTCGGCTCGACCGGCTGCCCGGTGTCGGGCCGTCCGACGTCTCGCCGCTGCCGCTGTACCGGCACTTCGACTGGCAGCGGCACCAGGGGCGCCTGTACCGGTATTTCTTCGTCCGCGCCGAGACACCGCTGCCGGACACGTTTTTCGCCAATCCGGACTGTCGCGTCGTGCGCGTGAAGACGGCGGGCAAATGGTCGGTGTACGAGAAGCAGGCTTGTCGGGGCGATTGATTGCACTGCGTCGCACGAGGTGCGATGCGTCGCGCCACGTCGTGCACCGATCGCGCCATCGGGAGATTGCGATGTCACCTGGATTCATCGCGGACGATACGCCGCGCTCGTATGACGAGATCTTCTACCGGTACCAGCGCGAGGGATCGGCGCGGTCGGCGCATGGCGTGCTGCCCGGCGTCAATGCGCTGCTGAAGCCTGCGAGTATCCTCGACGTCGGTTGCGGTGCCGGAGCATGGCTCAGCGTGCATCGCCAGCTCGGCGTGCAGGACATCACCGGCATCGACGGCGACTATGTCGATCGTTCGGTGCTGATGATCGACCCCGCCCATTTCGTGCCGGCTGATATTTCGAAGCGCTTCGATCTCGGGCGATCGTTCGATCTCGTCCAGTGCCTCGAGGTCGGCGAGCACGTGCCAAAGGCATCCAGCGAGGCACTCGTCGACAATCTCGTCCGGCATGGCAAGCGCGTGCTGTTTTCTGCCGCCGTGCCTGGCCAGGGCGGCGAGAACCACATCAACGAACAGCACTACGAATTCTGGCGCGACCAGTTCGCGCGCCACGGCTACCAGCTGTTCGATTTCGTCCGGCCGATGATCGCCGCAGACATGCGCATCGAGCCGTGGTACCGCTACAACCTGCTCTTTTTCGTTGCCGCCGACGAAGCGGAGTGGCTGCCGGACGCGATCGGACAGCACCGCGTCGACAGCCGTTCGGGCATACCGGACGTGTCGCCGCCCGGCTACAAGGCGCGCAAGTTGCTGCTGCGCTGGCTGCCGGTGCGCGTGAAAACCGGCATCGCCATGCTGAAAAGCCGCATGGTCGCCAACCGATTGAAGCGCCACGAGGAACACCGGTGAAACCGTCCGTCTACGTGCTCATTCTGGCCGGCGTGTTCCTCGCGGCAACCGGCCAGGTCGCGTTCAAGATCGGTGCCGACGGCCGCCATGCATTGACCGAATTCATCAATGCGTGGGTCGCGCTCGGGTTGCTCTGCTACGGCGCAGGCACGGTGCTCTGGATCTTCGCTTTGAGCAAGACCGGGCTCACCGTCGTGTATCCGTTTACCGCGCTTACGTTCGTGCTCGTCTTTCTGGCCGGAATCGTGTTCTTCGGCGAGCGTGTGTCGTATGCGCAATGGGGAGGCGTCGCGATGATCCTCGGCGGGCTGTATCTGATTGCCATGGTTCGATAGCGGGCGGACTGGCGCCGCAACTTATCCACAGCGCGCTATGGATAACCGTCCGGCAAGCCTCTGGATTCACAGTGGAACGATTGAGGATATGTCGGCGCGACTGTGAATCGGCGAAAAGTTGTTCTGTGATGCACAGCGATTTTCCTGTGCATCACCTGTGGTTATGCATTCCACTTCATGCTGAAAATTCAGGGTGTTACGGAAGTTATCCACTGTGAGGGCGCGGACTTGTTAACTATCACTACGTATATATACGAACTCTGTTAACACCTTTGGATAAGCACAGTCCGTCGACTGTGATCCGGGCGGGATATGCACTGCGTGCGGTAGATGGATCAAGCGAAGCCGAAGCCGGTGACCAGCTCCAACGCTCGTATCGGTAGAATCGCCGGGGTTCGGGATCGTTGTCGGTTCAAGGGCGAGCGATTCAACGTGAAGTTCGATCCCGACGATCGATGAAGGCTCCCGTCAATGAGATGCTGGTGATCGATATCGCTGGCTGCGTCGCGGGTGCTCATGACCGATGCGGCTGAGGCCGCGCCGACGCGGCAGCACAGGGATCTGTTATGACAACCACGCCACCGTCGTACGACATGACGGACGATACGACGCGGCGCAGGATCTTCTGGCTGCTTCAACGGCTGACCAGTTTTGCGCTCTGGAAGCGCAAGCGCGACGCGTTTGCGACCTTCGCGCATGAATATGAGAACGCGGTGAAGACCCTGCCCGAAGATGATCCGGAGCCCATGCCGGCAAACAATTTGCCGAACGACGATGCGTCGATGGAAGCAGCCATCGGGTTGCCGACGGCGACGTGTTCTGACTGCCTGAGGGAATTAATGGCTGTGCAGAAAAAAGGGCGAGGTGAAAGGGATGTCTCGGGAGGACGGATGACCAAACTGAATTTCGGGACCATCGGCCGGTGCTCCGTCGATCTCGATACCGCGACGCTGCTATGCGTGGGCTCGGCAATGCAAGCCCGCTCGGGACGTCGATCAAATACGTGGTGTCCCCGGGAACCGGCGAGATTCTCGGGGCTTACTCGACCAAGTGACGTCCGTGCCGCCGTAGCGCGATTGTCGCGTGTGGACAACCGGCACGCAAAACAATCAGGAACGCTGTGCGGCTCCCCGGTGAATATATTTGAAGCGCTCACGCGCATGCGAACAACCCGCGAGCAGCCGAATCGAAATCCTGTGTACCAGCTCGGTGAGGGCGGTGTGGATATCGCCACCCAAGGGCACTCGAAATGCTGTGCAGGCCAAGGGTGAGTGGTTCAACCAGAGACGGCATGCCGAGCCATTGCGGCCGATGTGGATATCTCGCGCCCAGAAGACGCCAAACCCTGTGACGTCGGAACCGAAGAGAGTCTACCCATTCGAGAACGCACCGCGACGAGGTTCGCGGTGTGGACAACCACCACGAAAGCGAATTTAAACGCTGTGCGCCCAAACGGTGAACGTGAGCGCTTTCAGACTGGCCGAACCGCATCGGCCGGACCGCAGTCAGCGCACAACGGCCACTAACGGACACCGCATCGTACCGCTCAAATCTGCTGATCAAGCGCCCGTACAACCGCTTGTTCCCCCAGATTATCCACAGGCCCGACCACCGCGAAGTTGAGCCCGTTCACCGACCCATACCGCGCCAGCAACGACCCATCCACGCGTTGCCCGGCCGGCAGCAGTCGATGTTGAGATTCCGCGGGCCGGAGATAGAAGCTCAGCGTCCGCCCGGCGTCGTCCTCATAGAGCACCATCGCGGCCGTGGCCCCACTGTCCGTCGTAAACAACCGCCCGCCAACCGGCCTGAACCCGGCCGTACTCAAATCCGGCAGCCTGGCCGACGCCCCCACGCGCCGGGTGAGCCAAGTCTGCAAATCCTTCGCACTCGTCGGCCGGAAATCCACCTTCGCGGTCTGATCGACCACCATCATCCGATAAGCCTCGACCGCATCGCTCATCGGCGCGATCGGCGGCGGCGCGTTCCACCCACGCGCTTGCCACCCGCCAAACGTCCCGAGCCCGATACAGAACACGAACGAAGCCGCCATCGCGAACCGTATCCGCGAGCGCTCCGCACGCTTCGCACGAATCGCCGCCGGATCCAGCGCAGGATTCTCACCAGGCATCCGCACGCCTTCGAGCGCGGCCCGCAATCGCTGCGCATCCTGCTGCCATTGCTTCACCTGTTCGGCACTCTCCGGATGCAGCGCGAGATATCGCTCGACCGCGGCACGCGCATCGTCGTCGAGCTGGCCGTCGACATAGGCCTGGAGATCGTGTTCGTCGGGACGGAGCGTATTCATTTCATCAAACGGAGAGAAGGAGCGGGAAGCTCGCCGTCGCTGAGCTGGCGAAGCGCCTGGCGGGCGCGGGAGAGTCGCGACATCACGGTGCCGATCGGCACGTCGAGCAGGTCGGCGACTTCCTGATACGTGAAGCCCTCGACCGCGACGAGCAGCAGCAGGCTGCGCTGGTCGTCGGACAAACGGCCGAACGCTTCGAGCGTCGCACGCGCGGCCACCTCGCGTTCGGCGGACGGCCAGTGCGCCTCGTCGTCGCTGCGGATGCGGCCGAGCAGCCACGCATAACGCTTCGCGCTGCGTTTGCCGTCGAGGAACTGCCGGTAAAGGATCGTGAAGAGCCAGCTGCGCAGCGACGCGTCGTCGCGGCGGCTCGCCCAGCGCGACAGCGCACGCTCGAGCGTCGACTGGACGAGATCGTCGGCCGCGTGGACGTCACGTGCCAGCCAGAGCGCGAAGCGTCGCAACCTGGGGATGAGTTCGCGCAATGCGTCGTCGTCGGGGGCGTTTGAGGGCATGGCCGGGGGCGCGAGCCGATAAGCGTGGAGATGCCGCGTAGGACGCCGGTCGGCGCCGCTTATTCCGTCAGCATACGAAAAATTTGTTCATGGAATAAAGCGGCGCGGGTGGCGTCCTACACGCGTTCGACAATGATCTGACGATCGGGAGTGCATCCATGAAGCAATCATCCTCTTCTTCACCGCCGCGCGAGCCTGGGCGCGGATGGTGGCGCTGGGCCGTGATCGGCGGCGCGGTGGCCGGCGTGGCCGTGGCGTTCGGGTATGTCGGCGGCTGGCTCGCGCCGGCGCGTCTGACCCCGCACCGGCTCGTTGACGCGCTGCAGACGGCCGGCGGCGAGCATCCGGGTTTCCGGCGCAATCACGCGAAGGGCGTGTGCGTGACCGGCTACTTCGAAGGCAACGGCGCCGCGAGCGCGTATTCGGTCGCGCCGTTCTTCAAGGCGGTGCGCACGCCGGTGGTCGGCCGCTTTGCGCTGCCGGGCGGGAATCCGTATGCGCCTGACAGCAGCGTGCCGATCCGCAGCCTCGCGCTGAAGCTCACCGCACCGGACGGCCAGCAATGGCGGACCGGGATGAACGCGATGCCGGTGTTTCCGGTGGCGACGCCGAAGGCGTTCTACGCGCAGTTGCTGGCGACCCGGCCGGATCCGGCGACGGGCAAGCCCGATCCGGCGAAGGTGAAGGCGTTTTTCGGCGCGCATCCGGAGACGGCTGCATTCCGCGCATGGGTGAAGGGTGCGAAGCCGAGCGCGAGCTACGTCACCGAAAGCTATTACGGGCTGAACGCGTTCTACTTCGTCGATGCGGCCGGCAAGCGCCAGGCGGTGCGGTGGCGCGTCGTGCCGGAGCAGACGGCGGGCGCCGGGGACGTCGCGACGGCCGCGGATCCGAACGTGCTGCAGCAGGACCTGACGCGGCGCATCGCGGGCGGCGCGCAGAAGTGGAAGCTGCTGGTCACGCTGGCGGAACCCGGCGACCCGGTGGACGACGCGACGAAGACCTGGCCCGCGCAGCGGATGACGATCGACGCGGGCACGCTCGTGCTCGATCGCGTGGAGCCGCAGGACAGCGGGCCGTGCCGGGACGTGAATTACGACCCGACGGTGCTGCCGCAGGGGATTCAGGTGTCGGGGGATCCGTTGCTGGCGGCGCGGTCGGCGGCTTATGCGGATTCGTATCTGCGCAGGACGAGTGAAGAGGCCGGCGTGGCCGGCGCGGCGCGATTGAGTGCGGAGGGACGATGATGAAGGCTGCTACGACGTTTGGCTTGCCGGCGAGGCTGCTGCATTGGGTGATGGCCGCGATGATCCTCGCGATGCTGTTCATCGGGGTGGGGATGGTGGCGTCGGTTTCCGGGCGGCACGATTTCTTGGTGGCGTTGCACAAGCCGCTGGGGATTGCCGTGCTGGTGCTGGTGTGTGTGCGGATCGTGGTGCGGCTTTCGTCGAAGCCGCCGGCGTTGCCTGAGGATTTGCCTTGGTGGCAGAAGATTGCCGCGCATGGGTCGCATCTGGTGCTGTATGCGCTGATGCTGGCGATGCCGCTGATCGGGTGGGCGATGCTGTCGGCTGGCGGGTATCCGGTGACCTTGGGCGGCGGCGTGCAGTTGCCGGCGATCGTTGCGGCTGATCCGGTTGCGTTCGCCTGGCTCCGGGTTGCGCATCGCGTGCTGGCCTATCTGTTCTTCTTGACGTTCCTCGCGCACTTCGCGGCGGCGCTGTATCACGGACTGATTCGACGGGACGGCGTGGTGAGGGCGATGGTTGGGCGGTAATCGACGGAAGGTTGAGTTCGCGACGGTGGGGCTGTTCACGGGCGACCGAGGCTGCTCTTGCCGTGCCGCTTATATATGACCATAAGGGGGGGCGGCGGTCCCCGGCACTGCATGTCAAAAATATTTCACAAAGGGGGTTGCGGAGAACGGAGCAGGTGCTTAGAATCACGCCTCTTTCGCGCTAACGGAAACGCAGCGCGGGGGAAGAAGGGAAGCGGTACTGTTGAAGTCGGTTTTATCGACTCCAGTGCATACGAATTTAAACCGCAGTCGTCGCAACGAAGTAGTTAAAAAAGTTGTTGACGAGTTTCAAAAAACGGTTGATAATCTCGCTTCTCTGCTGCTGAAAATGCAGCGCTGCTGAGAAAACCTCCGGGTCCTC